>NZ_JBLFJW010000049.1:0-25028 GCF_047713085.1 Pantoea sp. sgz302252 | reverse complement strand
TTACCCGCGATGGCTTAGCCTGGCGACCCCGGAGGTGGACTTCCCCGGAACGACGCAGCACCCGGTAAAACGTCGATTCACTCGCAAGATAAATCCCTTTATCCGCCAGTCGCGGGACGATTTGCGACGGCGGCAGGCTGGCATATTCCGGTTGATGACAGACAGCGCGTATCTGCTGCTCTTCTTCCACACTCAGGCGGTTGGTGGGCTCCGGGCGTATCACTGTGGTTCTTCGGTCTTCCGGGGATTTTTGCCACCGTTGCCAGGTTCGTTCGCTGAGCTCAACTTCGCGGCAGGCCATCGCCCGACGTGCACCGGCAGCGACGGCCTCATTTATCCACCCGATAAATTGCTGCCTTTCATCACCCGGTATCAGTCGTCCTCGTCCGTTTCCCCGTAGTAGTCCCTGAGCTTTTTTCGTAACACCAGGAGCGCTGCCGCCTCCGCCAGAGCTTTGTCCTTACGAAGCAGTTCCTTTTTCAACTGCTTGTTTTCTTTCTGCACGTGTTTTAACGCTGCTTTATCATCACCAGAAGGAACCTGTAAAAAAGCCTGTTTCCACTGCGCTATCTGCGCAGAGTAAAGCCCCTTTTTACGGCAGTATTCGGCGATTTCCACTTCACTTAATGTGGTCGTTTCCACAATAACGGCGAGCCGCGCTTCGGCAGGCCACTGTTCACTATTTTTGTCTGCACCCGGCACCGGTTTCCCCTCTGTTTTAGCCTGATTACGCCAGTTATAAAGGGTAGCTTCCGATATCCCTTCCATCTGTGCAACAGCTGCGACGGTCATGTTGTATGGGGGCAGCAATTTTGCCAATGTGGTGGCTTTACGTTCCGGGGAAATACGTTTCATTTGTCACTCCATCACCCTCTGGATTTATTTTCAGAAGGGGGTGACAACTATGCTGACACTGAGGGCTCCAGCGCGAGCGCTGATAACCGAAATCACCGGGAGAATGCTTTATCAGTTCACGTAACAACGTGCAAATATGCTCAAAGGGCCAGCGGCGGGAACGTCCGGCAGGCAAAGATTTCAGACCTTCAACGCCCAATAGTGTAAACCAGTTAATCCAGCGACCGATGGATGAACGGGCGCAGCAGAGCGTTCTGGCGACGTTGCTGACGCGCTCTCCCCGGTGCAACATCAGCAGTGCCATGAGCCTGCGGGCATGATTTTTATCAGGTGTTTTATGGATAATTTTCTGCATCTGACGTCGTTCATTTCGGGGGATGGGTGCTATGATCGGCATTGCTCAGTCCGGTTGGTGATTTTGGTTGGTTTGGCGATTGATCAGATCGCACAATCCGGGCTGAGTTCCCTTTAAGTGATCTACTATTCGGCGCAGCTATTTAGATTACGGATCTTAAAGACCTCGTTCGTTATGTCATTGCCACATTTCCAATGCTGCTTTCCATGTAAGAATATTTTTACTGGATGATTCACTACTTGTAGCTGCTTACCATTTACATTACCTTTCCAGTGATTATATTTGTATACTTAACTGCATTGTTATCAATAATTCGTTCGAAATATATTGAGGTCAGAATTGTCAGTAAATAAACGGCTACTGATAGGACAATAAGCGAAATATATTGTGAGTGTATAGCTCCTTTGAAATTTAGTGTCAGCACAAGGAATGGTACATGCAATATATAAACTGAAAAGGATATTTTACCCATGAACTGCAATGGACGAGTATTGAAAAATGATATTATGCTATTTAAGCTAAATACTCCGATGAACAGCAACATGCAACCAGCCTTTGTGAGGGATTGATAAGTCTGATTGTTATCTTTGAAAATCATAAGATGACTGTAAATCCCGCCAATTTCAGTTCCGTTGCGAGGATAAGGGAAAGAAATTAATATTAATGAGATAAGTATTGCTATAGTTGCCAGAGATTTATTTTTGAACCGTATCGAATATCCATCATGCATCAGTGAATTAATGGTTAATCCAAATATAAAAATGCAATAATATGAGTCAATAGTGAATGCAAAAACCACTAAGTACACAATATATTTGTGCTTGTAATTACCGAAAATAGCAAGGATCGCAAACACTAAAAATGAACCAAATAGCTCGTATGTGATGGTCCACATTGCACCATTTTCCAGATGGGCGCCTCCAAATGGAACATAAACGAATGATTGTATAAATACATCCCATATCGTCATGTGATAAGAACTATCAAAGGCAATGTTTGATACCTGATGCATAGCATATAAAACAACCATTGAAAAGAATACAGGTATTATTAATCTTGGATATCTTTTTATACTAGCAGAGGTCAATATATCAATTTTTTTATGTTTATTGTATTTATTGGAAAGAACAAAACCACTCAGTATGAAAAAAATGTATACTGACGGTATTCCACTATAAATCAAATTTAATGGCGACCATGCAATAAACCGCTGTACACTACCGATAACTCCATCAACGTTAGTGTGTCTAAACGTCGAATTAAATGCGGTAACGCAATGGTCGAATACAACAATAAAACAACAGAAACCACGCAAACCCTCAAGATGGGTAACTTTATTCATATTACAATGCCATATATTAAAATATTGTCCATTTTTTAACATTTTTTACATTATGCTGCATTAACAGTAGAAACTACTCAAGCCAACAAAAGTCAGGCATGTCTTCGCCTACCGGGTATGCCGAAGATCTTTCTAGAGAGTATGCTGGCTCATGAAGTCTAGCTTCCAAAGCCATTAAACTCAAGTAAAGTAGTCGAGTAAAAGAGCAGGGAAAGTAAGATAACTTGACTTGACTCAGATTTCTTCAGGGCTGAAGGTTGGTGCAGTATTAATGAGCTTGGCTATACTTTAGTAATTCATATATAATAAAAAGCTGTTGTTATGAATAAGCAAAATTCAGTTGAACACATTAGAATTTGATTTGGGTGATAGAGCCATTTTTTATTAGACAATTGTTCGAATTGTGAATGAATATTCCCTCTGCTCAGGACAAGAAGTGAACTATACTGTCTAAAAGTATAAATAGTTATATAGATAAGAGCTCAAATTATAAGTACTTTTGAACTCTGTAGTGTTGATATTGAGAATGTGGGTCAGTCTTTCTATAAGAAATATGTATAAATAGCTAATGGGATTGAAGCATTTTTTTCTCAATTTCAAGTATTGTTCTATTTCTATTTTTAATTTTTTTTGCTGGTGAGCCAAACATTATGGACCACTCTTCAGTCGTTTTTGTTATCAAAGAATTAGCCCCAACGGCAGTACCTTCTTTTAAGGTCACATTTGGCATCACAACTGACTGTGAACCTACAATAACATGCTTTTCCAACAAGACCTGACCTGACGTTACGTTAGTGAACTCTGACGGTACACAAGGGTTAGTCATAAATTTACCTGAGTAATCATCACTTTTGGTATATATCTTAACTCCTTGGGAAATACCGCTAAAATCTAACATCATCACACCACTGCCTGCAAAAATAGCAGAATATCCACCAATGTGAACGAAAGAGCCGATTTCCAAAAAACCGTTACCATTGGCAATAATTGTTGAGAAAGCATCGATGCGAACGTTATCGCCAATGCTAATGTTTTCTATTCCAACAATATTGCAGTTTTTTGCAATATTTACATTGTTCCCGATTTTTTTGAAACCAAACTCACGAAGTTCATTTTCGTTGTAATATCCAATGTCGAATTTTTTTGCGTTCATATTCTATCCATTTGAATTTGAAAAAGAGATTTAAATTCCACCTATCATCTTCTGCAGTCAATCGTTTCGCAAGAACTAAGTGGCAGTGAAATCATATCTAGTATATTTTGAATATCGTCTAATAAGAACTCACAAAAAAATGCGAGTTCTTTCTGATTAGTATACTTACTGATGCCGCTTGCGCAAATTCTCAATCACCGTTGTTAAATCCAGGTCCTGATCCTGCAACAGGACCAGCAGGTGATACATCAAATCTGAAGCTTCGTTGGTCAGTTCATGACGGTCGTTGACTGTCGCCGCCAGTGCCGTTTCAACGCCTTCTTCACCCACTTTTTGTGCGATGCGCTTGGTGCCGCTGGCGTACAGTTTGGCGGTATACGAACTGGCGGGATCGGCCGTTTTACGCTCAGCCAAAAGTTGTTCAAGCTGATACAGGAACAGCCACTGGTGGCTTGTTTCGCCGAAGCAACTTGAGGTGCCTTTGTGGCAGGTTGGGCCAATCGGATTGACCAGCACCAGCAAGGTGTCGTTGTCACAGTCTGGGGTGATGCTGACCACATTCAGAAAGTTTCCGGACGTTTCGCCCTTGGTCCACAGGCGGCCTTTCGTGCGTGAGTAAAAAGTCACTTTGCCGCTTTCTTGTGTTTGCGCCAGGGCTTCCTGGTTCATATAGCCCAGCATCAACACTTCGCCGGAAACAGCGTGCTGCACGATGGCGGGCATCAGTCCGTCGGTTTTTTCCCAGTCCAGTTTCATAACCTGATCTCCACGCCCTGAGTCGCCAGGTACGCTTTTAATTCACCAATATTGATAATCTGTTTGTGGAACACTGAGGCGGCTAACGCGCCGTCAACGTCGGCATCCCTGAACGCTTCCAGGAAGTGTTCCATTGTGCCCGCGCCGCCAGAGGCGATCAGCGGTACATGGCAAACCTCACGGACTTTTTTCAGCTGCTGCAGGTCGTAACCGTTACGCACGCCGTCCTGGTTCATCATGTTTAACACGATTTCACCCGCGCCGCGTTTTTGCACTTCCTTCACCCAATCCAGGGTTTCCCACTGAGTGACGCGAGTCCGGCTTTCATCACCCGTGTATTGGTTGACATGATATTTTCCGGTTTGATCGTCAAACCAGGTGTCGATCCCCACCACAATACACTGCACACCAAAACGATCTGCAAGACGCGTGATCAGATCTGGATCGGCCAATGCAGGGGAATTGACCGAAATCTTATCTGCGCCAAAAGAAAGGATTTTTGCCGCATCGTCCACCGACTTAATGCCGCCAGCCACGCAGAACGGAATATCGATAACTTCTGCCACGCGCGATACCCAGCTTTTGTCGACCACACGGCCGTCGCTGGAAGCGGTGATGTCATAGAACACCAGTTCGTCTGCACCTTCTTCGGCATAGCGTTTTGCCAGCGGCACGATATCACCGATGATTTCGTGATTGCGGAACTGCACGCCTTTCACTACCTGACCATCACGCACATCAAGACAAGGAATTATCCGTTTTGCCAGCATTCGATGGCCTCCGTTACAGTGAACTTACCTTCCAGCAGGGCACGCCCCACAATAACGCCTTTCACACCCGTGCCGCGCAGGGCCGCCACATCGTGAATATCACCAATCCCGCCGGATGACTGGAAGGCAATCTGCGGAAAACGAGCGCAGACTTCTTTATATAAAGAGACGTTGGAGCCTGCCAGCGTGCCGTCGCGCGAAATATCGGTACACAGCACATGTTTGAGTCCAACCGGTAAATAGATATCAACCAGTTCTTCCAGCGTGACGCCGGAATTCTCCTGCCAGCCGCTAACGGCGACCTGCTTGTTGCCTTGCTCGTCGATGCGTACATCGAGCGCCAGCACCAGCTTGTCCGCACCAAAACGCGCAAACCAGCCTTTCACAACCTCCGGGGATTTCACCGCCGTTGAACCGACGACGACACGCGCAACACCGGCATCCAGCAAGGCTGCGACATCTTCTTCGGTACGAATACCGCCGCCAACCTGAACCGGCACGTTAACGCCCGCTACCAGTTTTTTGAGCAATGGGATCTGACGTTTGGCCGGGTCTTTCGCGCCAGTCAAATCGACCAGATGCAGCACTTCCGCACCTTGCGCAGCGTAATCCTGCAGGCGTGGCAACGGGTCATTGCCGTAGTCACGCTGCTGGCCGTAATCGCCCTGATGAAGACGGACCACGGTACCGTCAATTAAATCTAAAGCTGGAATGATCATCACATCTCCAGGAAGTTTTTCAGCAGCATCGCCCCGGCAGCACCGGAGCGTTCAGGGTGAAACTGCACGCCGAAGAAATTGTCTTTTTGCACTGCCGCGGTAAAGGGTTCGCCGTAGTTACATTGCGCAGTGGTGTAAGTGTTAACCGGCATCGCGTAGCTGTGGACGAAGTAGAAATAAGCCCCGTCTTCAATGCCACGGAACAGGCGATCGCCCGCTTTTGGATAGACGCGGTTCCAGCCCATGTGCGGCAGCGGCAGGCCAAAATCCGTCATCTTTGGCACATCCTGTTCGATGATGCCCAGCATATCGACGCCGCGAGTCTCTTCGCTACGACGACCAAGCAGCTGCATGCCTAAACAAATACCCAACACAGGCTGAGTGCAGGCTTTGATAAGCTCTATCAGCTCGCGCTCACGAAGCTGATCCATTGCTGCCTGCGCGGTGCCCACGCCCGGCAGAAAGAGTTTATCCGCACGCAGAACGACATCCGGGTCGCGGCTCACGACAGGCTCATAGCCGTGACGACTCACGGCGGATTTCACCGAATTGAGATTGGCGCAACCGGTGTCGAGGATCACCACGTTCATCACAACACTCCTTTGGAGGAGGGAAGGGTATCGCCTTCCACGCGAATCGCCTGGCGCAAAGTGCGGCCAAAGACTTTAAACAGGCTCTCTACGCGGTGGTGATCGTTTTTGCCTTTGGTTTTCAGGTGCAGCGTCACGCCCATGGTGTAGGACAGCGAGCGGAAAAAGTGCTCAATCATTTCGGTGCTGAGGTCGCCCACGCGCTGATAGGTAAATTCGGCGCGGTATTCGAGGTGCGGACGGCCAGAAATATCCAGCGCGCAGCGGGCCAGGCATTCATCCATCGGCAGCACGAAGCCAAAGCGGTTGATGCCACGCTTATCGCCCAGCGCCAGTTTCAGTGCTTCGCCCAGCGCCAGACCGGTGTCTTCCACGGTGTGGTGATCGTCGATATACAGGTCACCTTTGACGGTGATCGCCATACGGAACCCGCCGTGGGTGGCAATCTGATCCAGCATATGATCGAAGAAGCCGACGCCAGTGTTGATCTTGCTGCCGCCTTCGCGATCCAGCCACACTTTCACATCGATCTGTGTTTCGCGCGTGGTGCGTTCAACGTGCGCATAACGATCGCGTTGGGTCAGCTGTTCGGTGATTTTCAGCCAGTTCAGTTCGTCGCGGTTATAGCGCAAGCCAACGATGCCCATGTTATTGGCAAGCTGAACGTCGGTGGCACGGTCGCCAATGACATAGCTGTGCGCCACGTCCATCGCGCCGTCAGTCAGCCACGCCGCCACCATTTTGGTTTTCGGCTTGCGGCACTCGCAGTTGTCGGTTTCGAAGTGCGGGCAAATCAGCACGTCTTCAAACTTCACGCCCTGAGAGGTGAATACCTGCATCATCAGGTTGTGCGGGCCGTCAAAATCCGCCTGCGGGAAGCTGTCGGTGCCAAGTCCGTCCTGATTGGTGATCATCACCAGCTTGTAGCCAGCATTTTGCAGCTTCAGCA
Organism: Pantoea sp. sgz302252; assembly: GCF_047713085.1. Lineage (NCBI taxonomy): Bacteria > Pseudomonadati > Pseudomonadota > Gammaproteobacteria > Enterobacterales > Erwiniaceae > Pantoea > Pantoea sp. sgz302252. Next base: position 17,539 of record NZ_JBLFJW010000049.1, on the reverse strand, counting down.
GGGAAGGAATCACTTCCGGCTCAAACGCCAGTTTGTCAAAACGGTCTACCTGAAAATCACTCGGTGGCTCGCTAATCAGCGTGCCGTCACGATCGATAAAGAGGAACTTCTGGGTCATACTTTCTCCGCACGAAGGGCGTCAATGACGCGCTGGCTCTCTTCACGGGTGCCGATGGTGATGCGCAGACAGCCGCTTAAAGAAGGTTGTTTATTCTGATCACGTAAGATAATGCCCTGATCCCACAGAGATTTGAAGACTGCGCTGGAGGCGGTGATACGCGCCAGAATGTAGTTGGTTTCTGAATCAAACACCTGTTCTACACAGTCAATCTCACGCAGCTGGCTAACCAGATACTGACGCTCATGCAGGATTTGCGCGACGCGGTCACGCATGGCGTTTATGCCCTGCGGGCTTAGCGCTTGAGCCGCAATATCGGCCACAGGGGTAGATAATGGATACGGGGCAATGACTTTCAGCAGCAGGGGGATGACTTCTTCACTTGCCAGCGTAAAGCCGCAGCGCAGCCCTGCCAGTGCAAAGGCTTTGGATAAAGTGCGCAGCACTACTAAATGTGGATACTCGGCAATCCAGCTGGTGAGCGTCGCCTGCGGACAAAATTCGATATACGCTTCGTCTGCCACAACGATTGCTTTGCCGCGAGTCATTTCCAGCAGCACGCGAATATCCTGTGGGTTGATGATTTGCCCGGTCGGGTTGTTCGGGCTGCAGACGTAAACGACTTTCACGCCGTCGAGTTTGTCGGCAATCGCCTGTAAATCTAACTGCCAGTTTTCCAGCGCCGGGACGGTACGGTATTCCACGCCGAAGGTTTCGGCGCTGACGCTGTACATGCCGTAAGTCGGCGGGCAAAACAGAATCGCATCTTTGCCCGGTTCGCAAAATGCGCGGATCAACAGTTCAATACCTTCATCCGCACCACGGCTAACCAGCACTTGCTCCGGTTTCAGGCCTGCGTATTGGGCATAGTTGTCGATGACCGCTTTTGGCTGACACTCTGGATAACGGTTCAGTGTTTGTTGGGAGAGATCAAACGCCACCGCTGTCGGATATTCGTTGGCATTCAGCCACACATCCCCTTTGCCGCCAAGACGACGGGCGGATTGATAAGGCGTCAGGTCGCGAACGTTTTTGCGGGCTAACTCTTCAATGCTCATTTCATCTCCTTGAGGGCGGCAACGCGCAGGGTGACGGCGTTTTTGTGGGCGGTCAGGCGTTCGGCAGCAGCCAGCGTTTCAATGGTGGAAGCCAGTGACGCAAAACCTTCGCGGGACAACTCCTGCACGGTCATCCGTTTCTGGAAATCGGCCAGGCCAAGGCTTGAGCACGTTGCGGTGTAGCCGTAGGTTGGCAAGACGTGGTTGGTGCCGGAAGCATAATCGCCAGCAGATTCCGGGGACCAGTCGCCGAGGAACACCGAGCCTGCGCTGGTGATGCTGTCGACCAGTGAACGTGCATCGCGGGTCTGAATAATCAGGTGCTCCGGGCCGTACTGGTTGGAAATCTCCACGCACTGCGCCATGTCGCGGGCCACAATCAAACGGCTGGCGGAAAGCGCCTGACGTGCCGTTTCGGCTCGTGGCAGTTCTGCAAGCTGGCGTTCAACCGCCTGAGCCACGCGAGAAGCCATGTCGGCATCTGGGGTCAGCAAAATCACCTGAGAATCAGGGCCGTGTTCCGCCTGAGACAGCAAATCGGAAGCTACAAAGTCAGGTGTTGCGCCGCTGTCCGCAATCACCAGCACTTCGGATGGGCCCGCTGGCATATCGATAGCCGCGCCGTCCAGACGCTGGCTCACCTGGCGTTTGGCTTCGGTTACAAAGGCGTTGCCCGGGCCAAAAATTTTATCGACTTTCGGAACGGATTCGGTGCCGAAGGCCAGGGCAGCAATCGCCTGTGCGCCGCCGACATTAAAGACTTCCTGCACGCCGCACAGTTTTGCCGCATACAGAATTTCATCAGCAATAGGCGGTGGGGAACAGAGCACCACTTTCTTGCATCCCGCAATACGTGCTGGTGTGGCGAGCATCAATACTGTCGAGAACAGTGGGGCAGAGCCGCCAGGAATATAAAGGCCAACGGATGCAATCGGGCGAGTCACCTGCTGGCAGCGCACGCCGGGCAGTGTTTCCACATCAACCGTCTGCAATACCTGCGCATTGTGGAAGGTATCGATGTTTTTTACCGCCACCGCCATCGCTTGTTTCAGTTCATCGCTAAGACGCTCGCTTGCCGCCTCAATTTCCTGCTCGGTGACCTTAAGCGCTTTAACGTCAGTTTTATCAAACTTTGCGCTGTATTCACGCAGCGCTTTATCGCCGTTGGCTTTGACGTTATCCAGTATGTCGACCACGGTGCGAGTGATGCTGTCAGAGGCGCTGATCGCCGGGCGCATCAGCAGAGCACGCTGCTCTGCTTCGTCACATTGGTTCCAGTCGATAAGGGTATTAAAGCTCATATCACTTTCCTTTATTGCCGGATGGCGCGTTGCTTATCCGGCCTACAAGACCCATAGCCCCAGCGAGCGTTCGCGCCACCGGGCACCGTTGGCGGAATTACTCCATCATCTTCTCAATCGGCAGCACCAGAATGGAGCTGGCGCCCAGCGCTTTCAGTTTTTCCATGGTTTCCCAGAACAGGGTTTCGCTGCTGACCATATGCATCGCCACGCGCTGCTGATCGCCAGCCAGCGGCAGAATAGTCGGGCGTTCAGCGCCAGGCAGCAGGGCAATGACTTCTTCCAGACGCTCGGTCGGTGCGTGCATCATGATGTATTTCGATTCGCGAGCCTGAATCACGCCCTGAATACGGGTCAGCAGTTTGTCGATAAGCTGCTGTTTGGCTTCAGGCATCTCGCCGTCGCGCTGGATAAGGCACGCTTTAGAACGATAAATCACTTCCACTTCACGCAGGCCGTTAGCTTCCAGCGTTGCGCCGGTGGAAACCAGATCGCAAATCGCATCAGCCAGACCGGCGCGTGGGGCAACTTCAACGGAACCGTTCAGCAGACAGGATTTGAACTGCACGCCCTTGCTGTCCATATAGCGTTTAAGTATGTGAGGATAAGAGGTCGCGATACGTTTATTGTTCAGGCATGCCGGGCCGTCCCACGGTTCATCAACATTGATAGCCAGGGAAAAACGGCAACCGCCAAAATCAAGACGACGCAGCGTGAAGTAACGCGGATCTTCGCCCTGAGCACGGCGGCTCAAAAGCTCTTCTTCCAGCACGTTTTCGCCGATGATGCCGAGGTCTACCACGCCATCCATGATCAGGCCCGGGATATCGTCGTCACGTACGCGCAGAATGTCGATCGGCATATTTTCCGCCAGCGCAATCAGGCGCTGGGTGTGCAGATTAATTTTTATGCCACAGCGGGCGAGTAATTCGCGTGAATCATCGCTTAAACGGCCCGATTTCTGAATAGCTATGCGTAAACGGCTGGTGTCTGACATTGTTATATCCTCGTAGTCCTGTCTGAATTTCGATTGCTCACGCCCAAAAAAAAGCCCCCGGAAGTGCGATCTTCCGGGGGCTTTCTCTTGCGTTCATGCACCTCTGGAAGATCTAACTGTCTTCCAGCACACATCGCCTGAAAGACTAGTCAGGGTGATGGTGATGATGGTGGTGTTTAAATTGAACGCAGCTCATAATTTTCTCGTTGAATGCTTATGCATTTGATGTCGTTTAACCTAAACCAGTTCTGCGCCTGATTGCAAGGGCTTTTTTTTATCTTTAATTCATTTCATCTTCACCAGATAAATTGTCAGTTCGCCGGGGCTGGCGTAGCCTTAAGTCAGGAAAGCGAAAAAGCCAGGAGAATGCAGATGAAAAAGGTCGCCATTGTCGGTTTAGGTTGGCTGGGAATGCCGCTGGCGCTGTCGTTAACGGCACGAGGCTGGCAGGTGACGGGCAGCAAAACCACGGCTGACGGGGTTGAGGCGGCGAGGATGTGCGGTATCGACGGGTATCCGCTGCGTCTGGAGCCACAACTGGTCTGCGATAGCGATGACCTCGATGCGCTAATGAATGTGGATGCGTTGGTGATAACGCTTCCCGCACGCCGCAGTGGACCGGGAGAAGACTTTTATCTTCAGGCTGTGCAAGAAATTGTCGACAGCGCATTGGCTTACCATATTCCTCGTATCGTGTTTACCAGCTCAACGTCCGTGTACGGCAAAGGGCAGGGCACAATAAAAGAGAATGCAGAACGCGAGCCGATTACCTCCAGCGGGCGAGTCTTAAAAGAGCTGGAAGACTGGCTGCACAATTTGCCGGGCACCTCTGTCGACATTCTGCGTCTTGCCGGTTTAGTCGGGCCAGGCCGCCATCCAGGCCGTTTCTTTGCCGGAAAATCGGCACCGGATGGGCAGCAGGGCGTCAATCTTGTGCATCTCGAAGACGTGATTTCGGCGATTACACTGCTGTTACAGGCCCCGAAAGGCGGTCATATCTATAATCTTTGTGCGCCGGGACATCCGTCGCGCTCGACCTTTTACCCGCAAATGGCCCGCGAACTGGGGCTTGAGCCGCCTGTGTTCAGCAACAGCGCTGAGAAAGGGCGCATTATTGACGGGAACCGGATTTGTGCTGAGTTGGGCTTTGAGTATCAATATCCTGATCCGCTGGTGATGCCGCTGGAATAACTTGCTGGCGGCGACATCGCGTACCGAAAGGGGGCGACGATGAAACCATTGCTGGAAGTCCTCATCATTCTTGATGCGCTCGATAAAGAAGGGAGCTTTGCTGCGGCATCGGCAAAGCTCTTTAAGACACCGTCTGCCCTCAGTTACACCGTCCATAAGCTGGAAAGCGACCTCAATATTCAACTGCTTGACCGCAGCGGGCATCGGGCAACCTTCACTCGCACCGGGCAACTGCTGCTGGAAAAAGGCCGGGAAGTGCTGCACACCGTGCGTGAACTAGAGAAGCAGGCGATTAAACTGCACGAAGGCTGGGAAAACGATCTGGTGATCGGCGTGGATGACACCTTTCCTTTCTCGCTTCTGGCGCCGCTGATTGAGCAATTCTATGAAAAGCACAACGTCACGCGGCTCAAATTCGTTAACGGCGTGCTCGGCGGTTCATGGGATGCGTTAATCCAGGGCCGCGCGGATATGATTATCGGCGCGCTGCACGATCCACCACCGCTCAGTGATTTTGGCTTTGCGCCGCTGGGCCAACTGGAGCAAATCTTCGTCATTGCCCCTCATCATCCTCTGGCGCAGGAAGCGGAGCCGATAAGTCGTAAAACCCTTAAACGCTATCGCGCGATTGTGGTGGGCGATGGCATGACACCGGACTGCCCGGCGTTTCAACAATTGCTGGACGATCAGGAAGCGATTACGGTTTTTGACTTTAAAACCAAGCTTGAGCTGCAAATCAGTGGCCTTGGCTGCGGATATTTACCGCGATATATGGCGCAGCGTTTTCTTGAGAGTGGCGCATTAATTGAAAAACAGATATCGGCGCATGTGCCCTTTGATACGGTCTGGATGGGCTGGAACGAGCAGACGGCGGGGCTTGCGAGCAGCTGGTGGCGTGAAGCAGTTTTAGCAAATAATGCTATCGCGGCAGTTTACAATCGCATCGATGGTGGATTATCAGACAGTTAACGAAAAGTTTTCTCTGACGAGGCTCTCATTCTCTTGTGTTTACGTGGGGATGGGGGCAAAATACGCGCCAGAAAAAAAAGAGTAACCGACGCAATTTAACAGTGGCGTCGGTTATTTTTTTGTTTTCAGACACTCATTCAAACAAGAGGCCGGGCTTCGTACCGGATAGATACTTACTAAAAATCGACAGTTGTTGTCGCCGAGGAAAACCAAAAAATGGGGCAATTTTTTGCTTACGCGACGGTTATCACCGTAAAGGGGAATAGCCATGTCGCATAACGTTACTCCAAATACCTCTCGCGTGGAATTACGTAAGTCTCTTACGTTGATTCCGGTTGTTATGATGGGTCTTGCCTATATGCAGCCTATGACGCTGTTCGATACATTTGGTATCGTATCTGGACTGACCGAGGGTCACGTCCCGACAGCTTATGCATTCGCTCTGATAGCCATCCTGTTTACTGCGTTAAGTTACGGTAAGCTGGTTCGCCGCTATCCGTCCGCAGGTTCAGCCTATACCTATGCCCAGAAATCCATTAGCCCGACAGTTGGCTTTATGGTGGGTTGGTCTTCGCTGCTTGATTATCTGTTTATGCCGATGATCAACATCCTGCTGGCGAAAATCTATTTTGAAGCGTTGGTGCCTTCGGTGCCGTCGTGGATCTTTGTCGTTGCGCTGGTGGCCTTTATGACCATCTCTAACCTGCGCAGCATCAAAACTGTTGCAAACTTCAACACCCTGATTGTGGTGCTGCAGATGGGTATCGTGGCCGTGATTGTCGGCATGATCGTCTGGGGCGTGATGAACGGTGTTGGCGCAGGTACGTTAACCAGCACTCGTCCGTTCTGGTCTGATGGCGCGCAAATCACGCCGATGATCACCGGGGCGACAATCCTGTGCTTCTCGTTCCTCGGTTTTGACGGTATCTCTTCTCTGTCTGAAGAAACCAAAGATGCTGAGCGCGTTATCCCGAAAGCCATTTTCCTGACAGCGCTGATTGGCGGTCTGGTGTTTATCGTTGCTTCTTACTTCCTGCAACTGTACTTCCCGGACATCTCTCGCTTTAAGGACCCGGATGCCTCTCAGCCTGAAATCATGCTGTACGTTGCCGGTAAAACCTTCCAGTGGGGCGTGCTGATTTTCTCCAGCGTCACCGTTCTGGCTTCTGGTATGGCGGCGCACGCAGGCGTTTCTCGTCTGATGTACGTAATGGGTCGTGACGGCGTGTTCCCGAAAAGCTTCTTCGGTTATGTGCATCCGAAATGGCGTACTCCGGCATGGAACGTGCTGCTGGTGGGCGCGATTGCCCTGCTGGCTATCAAGTTCGATTTGGTTACCGCGACAGCGCTGATTAACTTTGGTGCGCTGGTGGCGTTTACCTTCGTTAACTTGTCCGTTATCTCTCAGTTCTGGATCCGCGAGAAGCGTAACAAGACGCTGAAAGACCACTTCAACTACCTGATTTTGCCGGTATGTGGTGCGTTGACGGTAGGTGCTTTGTGGATCAACCTGGAAGAGAGCTCCATGGTTCTCGGCCTGATTTGGGGCGCGATTGGCGTGATTTACCTCGCCTGTGTGACCCGCAGCTTCCGTAACCCGGTGCCGCAGTACGAAGATATCGCGCAGTAATCCTGACGCAATAAAAAACCGGAGGTCATATGGCCTCCGGTTTTTTTATGTCTGCACTCTGATGTCAGACAATATCTTGTGCGTACTGATACAGCGCCTTCACCAAAGCCAGCTTCTCGGTATCACCTTCATATTGTCCGTAAAGTGCTTCCAGCTCTTGCGCATAAGCTTGCAAAAGCTCCGGCGTAAAGATGTTACGACGATGCTGTAGCCAACGCTGCTGCTCCGCTTCATCCAGTGTTCCTGGGAAGTTACGCGCGCGGTAGTTAAATAGCAGCTTCTCAATTCGCGGGTCGGCAAAGGTCAAATCCAGCGCCGATAAATTACGCGGTTCTGTCTCCAGCAAGATTTTCATCGCTGTGCGATCCGCATCGCTAAAGAAACCGTTATACAGCTGAGTATCGACATTCGGTGAAGGGACAAACGGCTCTGCTTCAGCGAAGATGGCGACCACTTTGTCGCGCACCTGCGGGTTATCGCGCAGGATTTTCAGGTTATCCAGACACTGCTGGCGATTGATGCCCAGTCTGTCGGCATCTTCAGGGCGCAGCGTATTCGCTTGCGCCAGAATCGGGCATTTATTCAGCTGGACCAGTTTGACCGGTACGGCGGCCAAATCGCCCAGCTCGGCTTTTGGCGTATACAGACGCTCACGAAGCTCATCGGCATCCAGTTCCAGCAGCGGAGAAATATCACCTGCCAGGTCGACCATGATCACCGCGTTTTTGTTATCCGGATGCCACGCCAGCGGAGCAACCCAACTGGTGTTGCCGCGCCAGGCACCGAACATGCCCGAGATATGCACCAGCGGTTTCATCTGCGGCACATCAATCAGCGTCGCGAGTTTGTTTTTACCGCGGTAGGTGTAGAGATACTCAAACAAGCGCGGTTGACGTGACTTCACCAGTTTTGCCATCGCAATGGTGGCGTAAACATCGGCCATCGCATCGTGCGCGTTGCTGTGCTCAATGCCGTTAGCTTTGGTCAGATGCTCAAGCCGGAAGCTCGGCAAACCTTCTTCATTTTCCGGCCAGTTGATCCCTTCCGGACGAAGCGCGTAACAGGCGCGCATAACATCAAGCAAATCCCAGCGCGAATTATGGTTCTGCCAGCTCCAGGCATACGGATCGTAGAAATTTCGGTAAAAAATGTTGCGGGTCACTTCGTCATCGAAACGCACGTTGTTGTATCCCACCACGCAGGTTTTTGGCACGGTAAACAGGTCGTGAATGCGTTTGGCAAAAGCCGCTTCATTTTCGCCTTTCGCCAGCGCTTCCTGCGGCGTAATGCCCGTGATCATCACCGCCTGTGGCTGGGGTAAATAATCGTCGGCAGGCTTGCAATAAAAGACTTCCGGTTCGCCGATGATATTGAAATCGCTGTCAGTGCGGATGGCCGCAAACTGCGCGGGTCTGTCCAGCTGTGGGCTGGTGCCGAAGGTTTCATAATCGTGGAACAGAAATCCAGGTTGCGAGGGCGTTTCTTGCATGAGCGGTCAGTGATCCATAAGCGCGAAAGGCGGTAATGGTAAACGATTTGTCCGGGTATCAGAAGGGCACGGGTTCAATCCCGCGGCGCATCTCGCAGGAAATGTCATACTTTCTTGCAATTTAGCGCTGTCAGTAAAGCGTAACTCCCGTAAAAAGAACGGCGAATGAAAGAAAGTAGAGGATTTGCTGTTGAAAGGCCGTTTGTTTGTTGCTGTATCTTTGCTCGCTTCGAGTATCACCTGCGCCGTTGCCGCAGATTATATCCCCGCACCGGTTCAGCCACCTGCCATTCAGGCCGGTTCCTGGGTGCTGATGGATTACACCACGGGCCAAATTCTTACCGCCGGTAATGAACACCAGCAGCGTAACCCCGCCAGCCTGACCAAGCTGATGACAGGCTATGTGGTCGATCGCGCTATCGACAGCCACCGTATTTCACCGGATGACATGGTCACTGTGGGGCGCGATGCGTGGGCGAAGGTTAACCCTGTGTTTAACGGTTCCTCGCTGATGTTCCTCAAAGAAGGCGACCGCTTAACGGTGCATGACCTTAGCCGCGGCCTGATTGTGGATTCCGGTAACGACGCCTGCGTGGCGTTGGCTGACTACGTCGCAGGGGGTCAACCGCAGTTCGTCACCATGATGAACGATTACGTGAAAAAGCTGGGCCTGAAAGACACCCATTTTGAAACTGTGCACGGGCTTGACGCGCCAGGCCAGCACAGTTCTGCCTACGACCTGGCCGTGCTTTCCCGGGCGATTATTCACGGCGAGCCAGATTTCTATCACATGTATAGCGAGAAAAGCCTGACCTGGAATGGCATCACCCAGAACAACCGTAACGGGCTGTTGTGGGATAAAACTATGAACGTGGATGGCCTGAAAACCGGGCATACCTCAGGTGCAGGCTTTAACCTGATTGCGTCGGCAGTCGATGGCAAACGCCGTCTGATTGCAGTAGTGATGGGGGCTGATAGCCCGAAAGGGCGTGAAGATCAGGCTCGCAAGCTGCTGCAATGGGGCCAGCAGAATTTCGACACCGTGCAAATTCTGCATACGGGCAAACAGGTGGGGACAGAACGCATTTGGTACGGCGATAAAGAACAGATCAGTCTTGGCACCGACCAGGATTTCTGGCTGGCGCTGCCAAAAGCGGAAGTGCCGAACATCAAAGCCAAATACGTGCTTGATAAGAAAGAGCTGGACGCACCCATTGCAGCCCATCAACGCGCTGGGGAAATTGAACTCTACGACGGTGACAAGATTGTGGCCCATTGGCCGCTGGTGACGCTGGAAAGCGTGGGCAAGGGCGGAGTCTTCTCACGCTTTAGCGACTGGTTGCACCATAAAGCCTGATCTATTTGTTACTCTGCCGGACGACACTTTTTTCCCGGCGGCACTGCGTTTGCACGGGCCTACAGGACGGATTTGTAGGCCGGGTAAGCGCAGCGCCATCCGGCAGCTCCCCTGGTCGTCAACCCGTGTTGACGACATCTGATTTTCCCATTCTGTGAAACATCGCACATACTCCTTCAGGGCTGTTTGCTAGATTTTATATGTATATTTATCCAGTAAACTTGTTTGCGGAGGACGTATGGATTACAGCATTACCCAGCAACAAAAACGTGTCGTGGCAGGTTTTCACATGGTTGGGCCATGGGAACAAACCGTCAAGCAAGGCTTTGAGCAATTGGCTATGTGGGTAGACGGTCAAAAGATCCCGGCCAAAGAGTGGGTGGCGGTGTACTACGATAACCCGGACGAAACGCCAGCGGAAAAGTTGCGTTGCGATACGGTGGTCACCGTTGATGAGGGCTTTGCTATCCCGGCCAACAGTGAAGGCGTGATTCTCACTGAAGTCGCCGCCGGTCTTTATGCTAAAGCTTCTGCCAGGGTCATCGATCACGATTTCTCCACTCCGTGGTATCAGTTCTTCAATAGCGTGCTTGAAGATAAAGATCACGAGCTGGCGGCCAAACCCTGCTTCGAGCTCTATCTGAATGATGGTAACAAAGACGGGCACTGGGATATTGAGATGTACGTGCCTGTTAAACGCCGGGGGGGTTAAGGTAAAAGTCCTGGTTTTTACAAGGTTTTTTGCACATCCGTGATGCCAGAAGCAGAAAAGCAGATACAATTGTGTCTTTAGCCCTGGCGGAGAGCGGGTGTGCGCGCCGATAAATCACTGAGTCCTTTTGAAATTCGTCTGTACCGGAATTATCGCGTTATTCACGGCATACGTATTTCGCTGGCATTTATTCTGACTTTTCTTCTGGTTCGCCTGCTGAACATCCCGGAAGGCACGTGGCCTCTGATCACCCTGGTGGTGATCATGGGGCCTATTTCATTCTGGGGCAATGTGGTGCCTCGCGCCTTCGAGCGTATCGGCGGAACTGTCCTCGGCTCTGTTCTCGGGCTGGTGGCACTCAAGCTGGAGCTGATGTCGCTGCCGTTAATGCTGCTCTGGTGCGCGGCGGCCATGTTCCTTTGCGGCTGGCTGGCGCTCGGTAAAAAACCTTATCAGGCATTGCTGATTGGCATCACGCTTGCGGTGGTGGTGGGTGCGCCGCCAGGCGATATGCACATGGCGCTGTGGCGAAGTGGCGACGTGATCATTGGCTCATTGCTGGCGATGCTGTTTACCGGTATCTGGCCGCAGCGAGCGTTCATCCATTGGCGTATTCAGATGGCGAGCTACGTGACAGAGTTCAACCGTCTTTATCAGACTGGGTTCTCGCAGAACTTGCTTGAACGCCCACGTCTGAACCGCCATCTGCAAAAAATCCTCAATGACGTGGTGAAAATGCGTGGGCTGATTACGCCCGCAAGCAAAGAAACCCACATCCAGAAATCTATCTTTGAAGGCATTCAGACCGTTAACCGCAACCTGGTCTGCATGCTTGAACTGCAAATCAACGCGCACTGGGCGTCCCGCGCCAGCCATTACGTGATGTTGAATGCCCATACCCTGCGCGACATGCAGCACATGACGCAACAGACGCTGCTTACGATTGCGCATGCGCTGTATGAAGGCAATCCGCAGCCGATTCTGGCGAACAACGAAAAGCTCAATGAGATTGTTGCAGAGTTACGCCAACTGGTGAGCGACTACAAAGGGGAGAACCTGGCAGAAACCCCGATGCACGGCTATGTATGGTTAAGTATGGAGCTGGCAAGACAGCTGGAACTGCTGTCGCATCTGATTTGTCGCGCGTTGCGCAAATAACGCCCACACGGTCACGGTTTGCGGTGTGCTTGTTTCGATTCAGCAACGTTTAGGGTTATGATGAACCCAGAGCAAAAACCATTGTCATTCGCGGCCGCTAGCAGTTATGTTTACCCGTAGCGGCTGTTTTACGAATCCGAATCTCAATTATCAGGGGTGTCAAAATGGAAACAACTAAGCCTTCATTCCAGGACGTACTGGAGTTTGTTCGTCTGTTCCGTCGTAAGAACAAGCTGCAGCGTGAAATTCAGGACGTTGAGAAAAAGGTCCGTGACAACCAGAAACGCGTTCTGCTGCTGGACAACCTCAGCGACTACATCAAGCCAGGCATGAGCGTAGAAGCGATTCAGGGCATCATCGCCAGCATGAAAACCGACTATGAAGATCGCGTTGACGACTACATCATCAAAAACGCTGAACTCTCTAAAGAGCGTCGCGAGATCTCCAAGAAGCTGAAAGTGATGGGCGAACTGAAAACCGCCGAACCGAAAGCAGAGTAAGATTTAAAAAGCGGTGGCCCTCACCGCTTTTTTACTGCGCCAGACGCAGAAAAGCAAAAAGCAAAAAGCCTGCTCGAAAGCAGGCTTTTTTAAATTTGGCTCTCTGACTGGACTCGATTCCTCATCTAACATGATGTTTATAAATAGTAATTATCGCATCGAGTCAAACGAAGCCCCCGAGAAAGCCCCCATATCTGAAAACTTGCAATTTCGTGATATTCGTCACTAAAATGTTTGAGACTCTTGGGGGCGCTTATTCAATACAATGATGATAATAAACGCATTAACTTTGTCGTCCTGCTTCATCCGCACCTACCATCGTTGTATTCAATTCCCCCATTCAAAAATGTGCTTCAAACGATCGCAATGCGTTTGACTACCATGTCAGAGGGTTCCGGGGTTCTTGATATGGACTGTGTAGGTTTTGTCGAAATCACTCGACTTATCAAGCATCGAAACATTGAAAAAGCCAGATACCCGAATTTTAACTACACCTTCCTTTGTTGGGGTCCCCCTAACTTGGACGCAATTGTTGTCATGTTCGTCATTGTTGCAGTGTTGCACGTATAACCCGTAATTTTCTGGCGATATGTTTGCGACAAACTCATTGTTACCGTGAATGTCTGTCAGCTTTGCAACTCGGCCGCCAGCGATGGTTATTTGCGCATAATAGGGTTTCCCAACAATAGCATTAGTTAGTGCACTGTTTTCAGGAGTAAAGCTCGCATGTAACGCGCACCCTGATAGTGCAAGTAAAGGGATAAATACAAATGCTTTTTTCATGTTATTTTAACGGTTTAAAAACCATCCCTCCAAAAAGTCTAGACAAGAAGAACGAAGCATCTTTCTTATGTTTTATCTGATCGAAAACATCACCCCACGAAAACAAGTTGAGATGCATATAACCGCTGGAGTCCTGTGTTGCAATACCATCCCAAACGATCCAGTGCGTTGGTACTGTTGTTGTCGAATCGCTACGTCCTAGCAAGCCATCATTTATCAGTGTGACAACCTTATATCCTTTTTGAGCATACTCATTTAGATCTCGTAGACCTTGAATGCCCACCTGAATCGGCCCTGCATTGCTAAATATCTTTTCATAACCAGCTTTTTCAAACCAATCGGTCAAAGTTTGCCACATTGTTATTCCCGCAACAGGGGAATCTAGTTCATCAAAACTCAAGACAGAGTTCTCTGAATCCCTGAGCCCGACAAGCGTCATCCAGTCAACCCCAAGTATTTTAGGTCTTCCATCTGCTGTGTAAAATGTTCCTGACGGATGTTTACAGCCATTACTGGGTGAAATATCTAGCTCACCTATTTTTGTTTTCCCATATCGCCATAGGTCGCGGGAGGCTTGGGCATAGATGTCCGGGCGATCCATCTGAAGACAGTAAAAGAATGCTGCAGGCCCACATGCGCTAGCATAGTTCTGAGTGGGGAATGAGCCAGATGAATGGTTAAATCTTTTCTCAATCTGTTCTTCAATGATGCTTTTTTCAAAAGGATCTTCAGGATTTCCAATCGGATACTCTTTAGCAATAAACGGTCGCTCTGGACGGGAAATTTGCAGTTGCCTGGTTTCGCCCCCCTGACTTTCAGGCTTCATCGTGTCCTGCGACTCGAAGTAGCAGGGGTTCTCACGCTTAACCGGCGAGCAGGCTTTGCCCGACGCAAATTCCTGTAGCGTGTACATCCGGGTGAATGGTGTCGGGCTGACGCACAACGTTTTTAACATCAGCTTGCGATAAAGCGTGACTTCCATAATGTAGATGGTTGTCAGCGGATCATCGGTATTGCTGGTGCTGTGCATCTGTGTGCTGTAATCAGCCGTCAGGGGCTGTTGCTTCACGTCCACAATGGTGGTTTTGTTTCTTTGCCCATCCATTCGATAAATGCACAAATCGTAGAGCAGCGAGGATGCCGGCACGTTTGATTTGATGCGGGTACTGAGTTGGTAAACAGCCATAGTTAGTCCATTAGCATATGCAGGTAAGTGTTTTCAGCGTCATCGGCAAAATGCCACGATGTTCTGCCCTGAGTATCTGTCGTTCCTGTCTCTTCCCGGCTATTGGAGAAAATCAGGACGTAAGGGGTGTTGACCAGCGTCTTCCCGTCATCATCCCTGCACACAAAGCGGATCATGTTGCGTGCCACTTCCTCGCAGGTTACTGCTGATGTCTGATGCCCGGCTTTACGTTCTCTTTCAGTCGCGAGCCCACTGTTGCAGTTAAAATCGTAGGTATCGGTGAACATTGAAGGAACAAAACGCGAACGGCACGGGCAGGGCTGTAGCTCTCGATGGAGCCCGCCCATTCCCGCATTTCACCGTTTACTTCGTAGGTGTCGCCCATACCGCCACATACTTTGAAACGGCCTTCATGTTTGCCGCAGGAAACCGGATCACGCTCCCGTACCCGTTCCTTTCCATTGTATGTTTCGTCGCTGGCCCCACTCAGAATACGACCGCCGCACGTCGTTTTATCGCCGTGGTAAAGAAAATACCCTTCCATGAAATCTCCTGTTAATCGCCAAGAACGTGCAGGCTGATATTCTCCGGGCTGTCAGCAAAGTGCCAGGCTGTTAATCCCTGACTGTCTGTATTTCCCTCTTCGCTGTGCCCGTCTGGGAAGAAAAGAATGTACTGACAATTACCCATAAACTGACCGCTATCATCAGCGCACTTAAAACGGATCGCGTTGCGTTTTTTTTGGGTTCTCCCGGGCTGAGTCTGGGTCACCGCAGGTTTTGACCGTGCTGAGCCACTTCCGGCGATGACGTGATTTGCCGGGCATTTGCAGAGAACAGCGGAGCGGTCAACGACCACTGCTCTCCCGTCCGGGTTCGTCTGGTGGGGATCGCCAGAAATAATGACGCTGGTTTCCCCGCATTTGGGGCACCGGGTTGTTTTGTCGCCAACATACAACTTTCGTCTGCCATCTACCGTCCAGCGACTACCCGGGCCCGCAATGTAGGTTGCCCCGGTTGTTGTTTTATCACCGTCAAGTCCGGAGTTTCTGCCATTAACATAACTTGTACTGTCGGACATCGTTCTCCCTTCAATCAGTCAGAATGTGCAGGGTAATGTTTTCTTCTGACTCAGCGTAATGCCAGCCAGTCACCCCATGGTCATCGGTTGTACCGGCCTCAGAGCGGCCATCAGGAAACATCAGGGTGTAGCGGCAGCGAGGCATGTGCAGATCGTCATCGTCGGTACACTGGAAGCGGATGCAGTTGCGGGTGCTGGCACGGACGTTTTTGTGGTGTTGCGGGAGGTTAACGAACCTGCGGATGTACTTGTGGATTGTGTTGAGGAGCCATAAGCATAATGATCAGGGCAACCGCACAGTACGCGATCACCGGTTGCCACATACGCTTTGCCCTCCTCAGCCCAGTCATGTGCTGACGCCAGGAGCTGAAAGTGCCCTTTACATTTGCTGCACGTAGCCAGTACGCGCGATCGCTTTACTGCCCTCGGACCAGGTCGCAGTGGCCGTGATAATTTCGCCATATGTTGTCCCGTCTCCAAGACATGCCAGTGCTCTTGCCATGATTAGTCCCTCAATTCACTGTGATTGTTCCCATTGAATCAACTTTATTGCTGAGCAAACCTTTCGTTAAGCGTATTCCTGCATGAAAGCAGGCATTGTTTGCCCAAATATCGTTCGCTGACTATACAATACCCTTATCAATCATGTAAGAATTACAGTGTAAAAATCAGCGAAAGAACAGAAGGTTATGGATAATAAGATTCATTTTTATTCGCCCGGTGCGACCGATTACATAAGTCCGGCTTCACTGTGGGCGATAGCCCGGGTAAGGGTGACCGCAGACTTCCGTTTTGGTGTCGTAATCCATCACCCGCAGCGCCTTGTTGATCGTATTCTCACTCATGGGTTTCGACAGATCGTGATCGCCCGGAAAGAGGAAAATTTCATCGGATGACAGTCTTTTAAGCTGTTTCAGCAACGCAATGGCCTGGGTGGAGAGCGGTACCAGATGGGGCGTTTTCATCTTTGCACCACGCTCTGAGTAGCGCACGCCGCGGATCGCTTCCCGCTTCAAGGTCGATCTCAGGCCAGCGTGCGAAACGCAGTTCGCTGGAGCGAATGAAGATAACCAGATGCTGAACCGCCAGGCGAGTCAGCAGTCTGCCCCGATAAGCGTCGATGCGGGTCAACAAATCCGGCAGCTTTTCCAGTTGCAGGGCGGGGTGATGGCGCGTTTGTGGCGGGATAATCGCATCCGTCAGGTCACTGGCGGGATTACGGGTAATAAAACCCTTCCGCACGGCGTAACGCATAATGGCGGCGATACGCTGCTGCATCCGCATGGCGGTTTCCTGATAGCCTTTCTTCTCAAGGGCCAGCAACGGCACCAACAAATCAGTGGTTTTGAGTGAAGCAACGGAAGATTTACCGAGCAGAGGAAAAAGATGAATTTCCAGCGCCCGGAGGGAACGGTCAGTGTGGGTCTGCGTCCAGCCTTTTTTGGTTTTGACCCACACACGGGAAATCTCTTCGAAGCTGGCGCTTTTTTTGTGACCGGCTTTGCTCTGTTTCTTAACTGTGCCGGGGTCGGTCCCCGCAGCGAGTAACGCGCGGGCGTCCTCACGGTATTTACGGGCCTGGGCGAGAGGCACATCCGGGTAAGGGCCGAAAGCTAGCTTTCGTTCTCTCGCTTCAAAACGGTACTTGAGATACCAGTGTTTTGACCCGTTAGGTTTGACCAGCAAATACAGACCCTGAGCATCGGTCTGTTTCCGGGGCTTGTCGGGCGATTTTGCGTTGCGGATAGCGGTATCAGTGAGCGGCATGGTGGGGGCTCCGTAGTTTAGTGAACCAGCAGGCCCCCAATTAAGCCCCTAAAAACTACGGATGTCAGAAGACCCGGCAGGTCACTGAGTGACTTCCGGTTCTTCTTAACTTACTGATTTTATTGAATCCCCGGACTTGCTCGGAAGTCCCAGGACTAAAATTTGGCTCCTCTGACTGGACTCGAACCAGTGACATACGGATTAACAGTCCGCCGTTCTACCGACTGAACTACAGAGGAATCG
>NZ_JBLFJW010000048.1:0-25781 GCF_047713085.1 Pantoea sp. sgz302252 | reverse complement strand
TTGAGCTAACCGATACTAATGAACCGTGAGGCTTAACCTTACAACGCCGAAGCTGTTTTGGCGTGAGAGACGAAATTATCAGCTTGAACCAGATACATCATCCCGTAACAAACGGGATGATAAACAGAATTTGCCTGGCGGCAACAGCGCGGTGGTCCCACCTGACCCCATGCCGAACTCAGAAGTGAAACGCCGTAGCGCCGATGGTAGTGTGGGGTCTCCCCATGTGAGAGTAGGGAACTGCCAGGCATCAAATAAAGCGAAAGGCTCAGTCGAAAGGCTGGGCCTTTTGTTTTTCCTGATCATGGTAAGTGCAAAAATTATCCTCGGTATTCACAGCTTCTCCCCGCTTTACCCACAGATATATCCACAGTTTCCTTTGAGCTCCTTGTCAGTCGTGAAACTTTCTCACCTTTCACATGCAGGCTCGACATTTTGCTGATTCCTGGTTATCGTCAGCTATCTGGATGTCTAAACGTTTAAACGTATGCTGTGAGGTAATAAGGTTATGCCGATTCGGGTGCAGGACGAGCTACCAGCCGTCAATTTCTTGCGGGAAGAAAACGTCTTCGTGATGACGGCTTCTCGCGCGACAAATCAGGAAATTCGTCCGCTGAAGGTGCTGATCCTCAACCTGATGCCAAAGAAAATCGAGACGGAAAACCAGTTTCTGCGCCTGCTCTCCAACTCACCGTTGCAGGTTGATGTCCAGTTGCTCCGCATCGATGCCAGAGAATCACGGAATACGCCCACGGAGCACCTGAACAATTTCTACTGCAACTTCGAAGACATCTGCAACGATAATTACGATGGTCTGATTGTGACGGGTGCCCCGCTGGGTCTGGTGGAATTTAACGATGTCGCCTACTGGCCGCAAATCCAGCAGGTACTGGAATGGGCCAAAGATCACGTTACCTCGACGCTTTTCGTCTGTTGGGCGGTGCAGGCTGCGCTGAATATTCTGTATGGCATTCCGAAGCAAACCCGTACCGAAAAGCTTTCTGGCGTCTATGAACACCACATTTTGCACCCACACGCCTTACTGACCCGCGGGTTTGATGACTCCTTCCTGGCACCTCATTCACGTTATGCAGATTTTCCGGCCGCACTGATTCGTGATTACACCGACCTGGAGATCCTGGCCGAAACAGAAGACGGTGATGCCTATCTGTTTGCCAGCAAAGACAAGCGAATTGCCTTCGTGACCGGGCATCCAGAGTACGATGCGCATACGCTGGCCAGTGAATTTTTCCGTGATGAAGAGGCCGGTCTTTCCCCGGAAGTGCCTTACAATTACTTCCCGCAAAACGATCCGCAAAATAAACCCCGGGCCACCTGGCGTAGTCATGGAAACCTGCTGTTCATTAACTGGCTGAACTATTACGTCTACCAGATCACACCATACGATCTGCGCCATATGAATCCTACCCTGGAGTAATCCTCCACTCTGGCGATCGTAAAGCGATTCAGCACTCCATATCAGGCACCTTCGGGTGCCTTTTTTATTTCCGAAAACCCTCTCCAGACACACTAAAACTTTAATTTCTTTGTTATCAAAACGTTATGTGAAAGTTAATTTAAAAATGGAAATTGTTTTTGATTTTGGAAAATTATTGCGTAGGCTTAAATCGAGCTGAACGAAAACCATCCAACGATCTCAGGTCGCACTGGGAAGTGACCAGAGATCAATAACGAGGAGCTGCGCAATGACACAACAGGCAACCACCATCGAAGAACTGGCCTTTAGCCAGCCATTTGGCGAGCAGGAGCAGCAGATCCTGACGCCCGAAGCCGTGGAATTTCTCAGTGAGCTGGTGACCCGATTTACGCCGAAGCGTAACAAGCTGCTGGCAGCACGCATTCAGCAACAGCAAGAGATTGACGATGGCAAGTTGCCTGATTTTATTTCGGAAACAGATTCCATTCGTAATTCGCAGTGGAAGATTCGCGGGATCCCTCAGGATTTACTGGACCGTCGCGTTGAGATCACCGGGCCCGTTGAGCGCAAAATGGTGATTAACGCGCTGAATGCTAACGTTAAAGTCTTCATGGCTGATTTCGAAGATTCGCTGGCACCAAACTGGCATAAGGTCATCGACGGGCAGATCAACCTGCGTGATGCCGTGAACGGGACGATCAGCTATACCAACGAAGCCGGGAAAATCTACCAGTTGCAACCCGATCCTGCTGTACTGATCTGCCGTGTTCGTGGCCTTCATCTGCCTGAAAAGCACGTCACCTGGCGTGGGGAAGCGATTCCCGGCAGCCTGTTTGATTTCGCGCTCTATTTTTTCCACAACCATAAAAACTTACTGGCTAAAGGCAGCGGCCCTTATTTCTATCTGCCCAAAACGCAGGCCTGGCAGGAAGCGGCCTGGTGGAGCGAAGTGTTCAGCTACACAGAAGATCGCTTCAGCCTGCCACGCGGAACGATCAAGGCGACGCTGTTGATAGAAACGCTGCCAGCGGTCTTCCAGATGGACGAGATCCTGCACGCGCTGCGGGACCACATTGTTGGCCTGAACTGTGGCCGCTGGGATTACATCTTCAGCTACATCAAAACCCTGAAAAATCACCCTGACCGCGTGTTGCCGGACAGGCAGGTTGTGACGATGGATAAACCGTTCCTCAGCGCCTATTCACGTCTGTTGATCAAGACCTGTCACAAGCGCGGAGCTTTTGCGATGGGCGGCATGGCTGCGTTTATCCCGAGCAAAGAGAGCGAGCGTAATAGCTGGGTGCTCAACAAGGTGAAAGCAGACAAAGTGCTGGAAGCGAAAAACGGCCACGACGGTACCTGGATTGCGCATCCTGGGCTGGGTGACACGGTGATGGGCGTGTTCAACACTGCGCTGGGCGAGCAACATAATCAGCTCTCTGTCACGCGTGAAGAAGACGCGCCGATTACCGCCGAGCAGCTGTTGGCCCCATGTGAGGGCGAACGCACCGAAGAAGGCATGCGTGCCAATATTCGCGTGGCGGTGCAATACATTGAAGCCTGGATCTCCGGTAATGGGTGTGTACCGATTTACGGCCTGATGGAGGATGCAGCAACCGCTGAGATCTCCCGAACCTCTATCTGGCAATGGATACACCACCAGAAAACGCTCAGTAACGGCAAACCGGTGACCAAAGCCTTGTTCCGCCAGATGCTGGCCGAAGAGTTAATGGTTGTGCAGGACGAGCTGGGCGAGCACCGCTTCAGCAGCGGTCGCTTCGATGAAGCGGCGCGCCTGATGGAACAAATCACCACCTCTGATGAACTCGTTGATTTCTTAACGTTGCCTGGCTATCGCCTGCTGGCTTAACCCACCTCAAAACAATCATGGAGCACTTGCCAATGAAAACCCGTACCCAACAAATCGAAGAAGTACAACAGGAATGGACAAACCCACGCTGGGAAGGCATTCGTCGCCCTTACAGCGCGGAAGAGGTGGTGAAATTACGTGGCTCGGTGAACCCGGAATGCACGCTGGCGCAGCGCGGCGCGGCGAAAATGTGGCGTCTGCTGCATGGCGAATCAAAGAAAGGCTACGTGAACAGCCTCGGTGCACTCACCGGCGGGCAGGCACTGCAACAGGCGAAAGCAGGCATTGAAGCGGTCTACCTCTCTGGCTGGCAGGTGGCGGCGGACGCCAACCTCGCATCCAGCATGTATCCGGATCAATCGCTCTACCCGGCGAACTCGGTGCCGTCAGTGGTGGATCGGATCAACAACACGTTTCGTCGTGCGGATCAGATCCAATGGGCATCCGGAATTGAACCAAACGATCCGCGTTTTGTGGATTACTTCCTGCCGATCGTGGCTGATGCAGAAGCTGGCTTTGGTGGCGTGCTGAATGCTTTCGAACTGATGAAGTCGATGATTGAAGCCGGAGCAGCAGCCGTTCACTTCGAAGATCAGCTGGCTTCGGTGAAAAAATGCGGCCATATGGGCGGTAAAGTGCTGGTGCCAACGCAAGAAGCCATTCAGAAACTGGTTGCTGCGCGCCTTGCGGCGGATGTGCTTGGTGTGCCAACGCTGCTGATTGCCCGTACAGATGCAGATGCGGCGGATTTGATCACTTCCGATTGCGACCCGTATGACAGCGAATTTATCACCGGCGAGCGCACCAGCGAAGGGTTCTACCGTACCCGCGCGGGTATTGAGCAGGCTATCAGCCGTGGTCTGGCTTACGCGCCGTATGCAGACTTGGTGTGGTGTGAAACCTCCACGCCGGATATCGATCTGGCACGCCGCTTCGCTGAAGCTATTCACGCAAAATACCCGGGTAAGCTGCTGGCGTACAACTGCTCGCCGTCGTTTAACTGGCAGAAAAATCTCGATGACAAAACCATCGCCAGCTTCCAGCAGCAACTCTCAGAGATGGGCTACAAATACCAGTTCATCACTTTGGCGGGTATCCACAGCATGTGGTTCAACATGTTCGACCTGGCGCACGCCTATGCACAAGGCGAAGGCATGAAACACTATGTCGAGAAGGTACAACAACCGGAGTTTGAGGCTGGAAAACAGGGCTATACCTTTGCTTCTCACCAACAGGAGGTGGGCACCGGCTACTTCGACAAAGTGACCACCATCATTCAGGGCGGTGCTTCTTCCGTCACGGCGCTCACCGGGTCTACGGAAGAGTCGCAGTTCTGAGCCTGCATGTGTTTTCCCCCTCTCCCTGGGGGAGAGGGGGAAATGCATTAGCCGTTGCTACCTGAGGGGAAAATATGCCGCGTGGTCTGGAACTACTGATTGCCCAAACCATCCTGCAAGGCTTTGATGCGCAGTATGGTCGCTTTCTGGAAGTCACTTCCGGCGCGCAGCAGCGCTTTGAACAGGCTGACTGGCACGCGGTGCAGCAGGCCATGAAACAGCGTATTCATCTCTACGATCACCACGTGGGATTAGTGGTTGAGCAGCTGCGCTGTATCACCGACGGCAAAAGCCCTGATGCGGATTTTTTGCTGCGGGTCAAAGAGCACTACACCTCGCTGTTGCCTGATTATCCTCGCTTTGAAATTGCCGAAAGCTTTTTTAACTCTGTGTATTGTCGGTTATTTGACCACCGCTCGCTGACTCCCGAGCGGCTTTTTATCTTCAGCTCTCAGCCTGAAGGGCGCTTTCGCACGATCCCTCGTCCATTAGCGAAAGATTTTTATCCGCATAAAGGCTGGGCAGCCTTGTTCAATCAGGTGCTGAGTGATTTGCCACTGCGGCTGCCGTGGCAGGACAAAGTGCGTGACGTTGACTACATCGTGGCGCATCTGACCGAAACGTTTGGTTCGCAGCAACTGGCCGATTCGCATCTGCAAGTGGCGAACGAGCTGTTTTATCGCAACAAAGCGGCATGGCTCGTCGGCAAGCTGCACACGCCTGATGGCATGGTGCCGTTGCTGATGCCGATTCATCGCAGCGATGAGGGCGAATTGTTTGTCGATACCTGCCTGACAACCAGCGCCGAGGCCAGCATTGTGTTTGGTTTCGCCCGCTCTTATTTCATGGTGTATGCGCCATTGCCGGCGGCGCTGGTCGAATGGCTGCGCGAAATTTTACCGGGCAAAAGCACTGCCGAACTGTACATGGCGATTGGTTGCCAGAAACATGGCAAAACGGAAAGTTATCGTGAATACCTCACCTGGATCAGTAATACCGACGAGCAGTTTATTGAAGCGCCAGGTATACGCGGCATGGTGATGCTGGTGTTCACGCTGCCCGGTTTTGACCGGGTGTTTAAGGTGATTAAAGACCGTTTTGCGCCGCAGAAAGAAATGACGGCGACGCATGTGCGCGCCTGTTATCAACTGGTCAAAGAGCACGACCGCGTAGGTCGCATGGCGGATACCCAAGAGTTTGAAAATTTCGTGCTGGAGAAACGGCAGATTTCTCCCGCGCTGCTCGATTTACTCTGGCAGGAAGTGCCGCAGAAAATCACCGATTTGGGCGACCGCATCGTTATCAGTCATCTCTATATTGAACGTCGGATGGTGCCGTTAAACTTGTGGCTTGAGCAGGTGAACGGGCAGCAACTGCGCGATGCGGTGGAAGAATATGGCAATGCGATTCGCCAGCTTGCGGCCGCCAATATTTTCCCCGGCGATATGCTGTTTAAGAACTTTGGCGTCACGCGCCATGGGCGAGTGGTGTTCTATGATTACGACGAAATTTGCTATATGACCGAAGTGAATTTCCGCGACATCCCGCCGCCGCGCTATCCGGAAGATGAGCTCGCCAGCGAGCCGTGGTACAGCGTCTCACCGGGTGATGTGTTCCCGGAAGAGTTTCGCCACTGGCTGTGTGCTGATGCGCGTATCGGGCCACTCTTTGAGGAAATGCACGCGGATTTACTGCGAGCGGATTACTGGCGCGGCCTGCAGACGCGAATACGCGAAGGGCATGTCGAGGATGTGTTTGCTTACCGAAAATATCAGCGTTTCTGTATTCGATTTGGTGCCTGATGGCGGCTGCGCCTTATCAGGCCTACAAAACCCTGTAGGCCCGGCAAGCTTGCGCCGCCGGGCAATGCGCACTTACTTCGTCCCACCATAAGCCAGCGTCACTTCTTTCGCCGCCTTAATCACCAGCGCACCCAACTCGGTCACGCGGTCATCGGTCATGCGTGAAATCGGCCCGGAAATGGAGATCGCCGCAAACGGCTCGCGGTGCTCATCGTAAATACATGCCGCCAGACAGCGCAGGCCCAGCGCATGTTCTTCATCGTCAAACGAATAACCGCGTTTACGCGTCAGTGCCAAATCTTCTTTCAGATGCACGGGCGACACTAGCGTGGCGTGCGTATAAGCGTGCAGCCCTTTGCGGTGCAGTAAACCGCTTACCTGTTCGTCGTTCAACTGAGACAGAAACGCTTTACCGGCTCCGGAGGCATGCATTGGCAGCTTGCCACCAATCGGCGCGGACATACGCATCAGTTGGGTGCACTGTACCTGGTCGATGATAATCGCCTGATGATCGCTCTGGTCGAGCACCGCCAGGTTTACCGTCTCGCCGGAGTCTTCCATTAATTTGCGCAGAATCGGGTGCACGATAGCCAGCAGGTTGCGGCTTTGCAGGAAGCTGCTGCCGACAATGAAAGCATGTGCGCCCACCGTCCAGTGGCCTAAATCGCCTACCTGGCGTACAAATCCGAGCTGCTGCATTGTTGTCAGCAGACGGTGTGTCGTGGAATTTGGCAGGCCAGCCTGCTGCGCCAGCTCCGTTAACGCGACATCACCGTGAGATTCAGCAATGGATTCAAGAAGTTTGAGGCCACGAGTTAAGGACTGAACCTGACCAACCGCCGGAGCGGCAGCAGCAGGGGTGGGTTTTCTGCCGCGTTTGGCGGGCGTGGTTGTAACCATGATGGCCTCCGTTTCTGTATCGTGGAAATCATTTTCGTTTTATCTGATTATAATGCAACCGCTTTCAGAACTGATCGGAGCAGTGGTCCTGAACATCTCTCATGTTCATGCCGGCTCTCTTTTCCGCACTGGCTGAATATGCCACTATGGCCTGATGAGAAGAGCGTTGTCGGGAGTCCGTGTGAGCACCATCGTGAAGCAGTTACACCAACAATTAAAAGACAGAATTCTGGTTCTGGATGGCGGCATGGGCACCATGATCCAAAGCTATCGCCTGAACGAAGAAGATTACCGTGGTGAGCGTTTTGCCCAATGGTCCAGCGACCTGAAGGGCAACAATGACCTGCTGGTGCTGACTCAACCGGACATCATCGCCGCCATCCACAACGCCTATTTTGAGGCCGGGGCGGATATCGTCGAAACCAACACCTTCAACTCCACCACCATCGCGATGGCGGATTACGAGATGGAGTCGCTGTCGGCGGAGATTAACTTCGAAGCCGCGAAACTGGCGCGCGCCTGCGCCGATGAGTGGACAGCCCGCACGCCAGACAAACCACGCTATGTCGCAGGTGTGCTTGGCCCAACCAACCGTACCGCGTCCATTTCCCCTGATGTGAACGACCCGGCGTTTCGTAACGTCACGTTTGATCAACTGGTCATTGCCTACCGCGAATCCACCAAAGCGCTGGTGGAAGGGGGCTCAGACCTGATTCTGATTGAAACCGTCTTCGATACGCTCAACGCCAAAGCGGCCATCTATGCGGTGAAAGAGGAATTTGAGGCGCTGGGCGTCGATTTGCCGATCATGATTTCCGGCACGATCACCGATGCGTCTGGCCGTACGCTCTCCGGGCAGACGACCGAAGCGTTCTACAACTCACTTCGCCATGCGGACGCGCTCTCTTTCGGCCTTAACTGCGCGCTGGGGCCAGATGAACTGCGCCAGTATGTGCAGGAACTGTCTCGCATTGCCGATTGCTACGTGACAGCGCACCCCAACGCCGGTCTGCCGAATGCGTTTGGTGAATACGATCTTGATGCCGACACCATGGCGCTGCAAATTCGCGAATGGGCGGAAGCCGGGTTCCTGAATATTGTGGGTGGCTGCTGTGGCACCACGCCAGAACATATCGCGGCGATGAGCCGTGCAGTGGCTGGCCTTGCGCCACGTAAGCTGCCAGAAATCCCGGTTGCCTGTCGCCTGGCTGGCCTTGAGCCGCTGAACATCGGCGACGACAGCCTGTTTGTGAACGTGGGCGAACGTACCAACGTCACCGGTTCTGCCAAATTCAAGCGCCTGATTAAAGAAGAGAAATACAGCGAAGCGCTGGATGTGGCGCGTCAGCAGGTCGAAAGCGGTGCGCAGATCATCGACATCAACATGGATGAAGGGATGCTCGATGCCGAAGCGGCAATGGTGCGTTTCCTCAACCTGATTGCTGGCGAGCCAGACATTGCGCGCGTGCCGATCATGATCGACTCCTCAAAATGGGAGGTCATCGAAAAAGGCCTGAAGTGCATTCAGGGCAAAGGCATCGTGAACTCCATCTCGATGAAAGAAGGGGTGGAAGCGTTTGTCCATCACGCCAAAAAAGTGCGTCGTTACGGCGCAGCTGTGGTGGTGATGGCGTTTGATGAAGTCGGCCAGGCCGATACCCGCGCGCGTAAAATTGAAATCTGTCGTCGTGCCTATCAAATTCTGACGCAAGAAGTTGGCTTCCCGCCGGAAGATATCATCTTCGACCCGAATATTTTCGCCGTCGCGACCGGCATCGAAGAGCACAACAACTACGCGCAGGACTTCATCGGCGCGTGTGAAGATATCAAACGTGAATTGCCACACGCGCTGATTTCCGGCGGTGTGTCCAACGTGTCGTTCTCTTTCCGGGGCAACGATCCGGTGCGCGAAGCGATTCACGCTGTGTTCCTCTACTACGCCATCCGTAACGGCATGGACATGGGGATTGTGAACGCCGGACAGCTGGCGATTTACGACGACCTTCCTGCCGAACTGCGCGACGCAGTAGAAGATGTGATCCTCAATCGCCGCGATGACAGCACAGAACGTCTGTTAGACCTGGCAGAGAAATACCGTGGCAGCAAAACCGATGAAGCGGCGAACACTCAGCAGGCCGAATGGCGCAGTTGGGAAGTCAAAAAGCGCCTCGAATATTCATTGGTTAAAGGCATCACTGAGTTTATCGAACAGGACACTGAAGAAGCCCGCCAGCAAGCCTCACGCCCGATTGAGGTGATTGAAGGTCCGTTGATGGACGGCATGAACGTGGTCGGCGACCTGTTTGGTGAAGGGAAAATGTTCCTGCCCCAAGTGGTGAAATCCGCCCGCGTGATGAAACAGGCTGTTGCGTATCTCGAACCGTTTATCGAGGCCAGCAAAGAGAAAGGCCAGACTAACGGCAAGATGGTGATCGCCACGGTGAAAGGCGACGTGCATGACATCGGCAAGAACATCGTTGGCGTGGTGCTGCAATGTAATAACTACGAGATTATCGATCTTGGCGTGATGGTGCCGACGGATAAAATCCTCAAAACCGCACGTGAAGTGAACGCCGACCTGATTGGCTTGTCCGGGCTTATCACGCCGTCGCTGGATGAAATGGTCAACGTGGCGAAAGAGATGGAGCGTCAGGGCTTCACCATTCCGCTGCTGATTGGCGGAGCAACCACTTCTAAAGCGCACACGGCAGTGAAAATCGAGCAGAACTACAGCGGCCCGACAGTTTACGTGCAGAACGCCTCGCGTACGGTTGGCGTGGTGTCGGCACTGCTTTCGGCAACACAGCGTGATGACTTTGTTGCCCGCACTCGCCAGG
Organism: Pantoea sp. sgz302252; assembly: GCF_047713085.1. Classification (NCBI taxonomy): domain Bacteria; kingdom Pseudomonadati; phylum Pseudomonadota; class Gammaproteobacteria; order Enterobacterales; family Erwiniaceae; genus Pantoea; species Pantoea sp. sgz302252. Next base: position 15,597 of record NZ_JBLFJW010000048.1, on the reverse strand, counting down.
AATACGAAACGGTGCGTATTCAGCACGCACGTAAGAAACCGCGCACGCCGCCAGTTTCTTTGCAGGCAGCACGCGATAACGATCTGGCTTTCGACTGGGAAAACTACACCCCGCCCGTGGCGCACCGATTGGGCGTGCAGGCGGTCAACGCCAGTATCGAAACGCTGCGTAACTACATCGACTGGACGCCGTTCTTTATGACGTGGTCGCTGGCGGGCAAGTATCCCCGCATTCTCGAAGACGAAGTCGTCGGCGAAGAAGCGAAGCGTCTGTTCGCTGATGCAAACGAAATGCTCGACAAACTCAGCGCCGAGAAAACCCTGAATCCGCGTGGCGTGGTGGGCTTGTTCCCGGCCAACCGCGTCGGTGACGATATCGAGATTTATCGCGATGAAACCCGTACCCACGTGCTGACGGTCAGTCATCATCTGCGCCAGCAAACGGAGAAAGTTGGGTTTGCTAACTACTGTCTGTCTGATTTCGTCGCGCCAAAAATTTCCGGTAAAGCGGATTACATTGGCGCATTTGCGGTAACGGGCGGCCTGGAAGAAGATGCCCTGGCAGAAGCGTTCGATGCCCAGCACGATGATTACAACAAAATCATGGTCAAAGCGGTGGCGGATCGTCTGGCAGAAGCGTTTGCCGAATATCTGCATGAGCGCGTGCGTAAGGTGTATTGGGGTTATGCCGCCAATGAAAACCTGAGCAACGAAGAGCTGATTCGTGAAAATTACCAGGGTATCCGTCCGGCACCGGGCTATCCGGCCTGCCCGGAGCACACCGAGAAAGCCACGATTTGGGAACTTCTGGATACGGAAACGCACACTGGAATGAAGCTCACTGAATCCTACGCCATGTGGCCCGGTGCTTCGGTTTCAGGCTGGTACTTCAGTCACCCGGACAGTAAGTACTATGCCGTGGCGCAGATTCAGCGCGATCAGGTCGAGGACTACGCTCGTCGTAAAGGCATGAGCGTGGCGGAAGCCGAACGCTGGCTGGCACCGAACCTCGGCTATGACGCTGATTAATTCATCTTTTCTTACAACAAACAGGGCACCGTCACGGTGCCCTGTCTCTTTCTACTGCAATAACTCATATACTTAAGCTATTGGCATCCTGCCTTATGGCACTCATTGCCCGGTGGCGCTGACGCTTACCGGGCCTACAAACTGACCTAAAGCTTATTGTAGGCCGGGCAAACGCAGTGCCGCCCGGCAGAGGCTCCAAAGGAAAATCTATAACGATAAGGAGAACAAACATCCGTGCTGATACTGTTACACCTGCTTTCTGCTATCGCCCTGCTGGTGTGGGGCACTCATATCGTCCGTACCGGCGTCATGCGCGTTTATGGCGCGCGTCTGCGTACCGTTCTTAGCCGTAGCGTCGAGAAGAAACCGCTTGCCTTCTGCGCGGGCATCGGCGTGACTGCGTTGGTGCAAAGTAGCAACGCCACCACCATGCTGGTCACCTCGTTTGTGGCGCAGGACTTGGTTGCGCTCACGCCTGCTCTGGTGATTGTTTTAGGCGCCGATGTGGGGACCGCGCTGATGGCGCGAGTCCTGACGTTTGATCTCTCGTGGCTGTCGCCGCTGCTGATTTTTGTCGGCGTCATTTTCTTCCTCGGCCGTAAGCAAACGCGTGCAGGCCAGTTGGGGCGCGTGGGCATCGGCCTTGGGCTGATTTTGCTGGCGCTGGAACTGATTGTTCAGGCCGTCCACCCGATTACCCAGGCCAATGGCGTGCAGGTGATTTTCGCCTCGCTGACGGGCGACATCATGCTGGATGCGCTGATTGGCGCGCTGTTTGCGGTGATCACCTATTCCAGCCTTGCAGCCGTGCTGCTAACGGCCACGTTGACGGCAACCGGGGTGATTTCTTTCCCTGTCGCGCTGTGTCTGGTGATTGGTGCCAACCTAGGTTCTGGCCTGCTGGCGATGCTCAATAACAGCGCCGCCAACGCCGCCGCACGCCGTGTTGCGCTAGGAAGCCTGCTGTTCAAGCTGGTGGGCAGCCTGATTGTGCTGCCGTTCGTGCATATTCTGGCGGACAACATGGCCAAACTGCCGGTGGCTAAATCGGAACTGGTTATCTATTTCCACGTGTTCTACAACCTGATCCGCTGCCTGGCGATGGTGCCGTTTGTTGAGCCGATGGCGCGCTTCTGTAAACGCCTTATTCAGGACGTGCCGGAGCTGGACGCGCGTCTGAAGCCGAAGCACCTTGATCCCACTGCGCTGGATACCCCGACGCTGGCGCTCGCCAATGCCGCGCGTGAAACGTTGCGCATAGGTGATGCCATGGAAACCATGATGGACGGCCTGCGCAAAGTGATGCACGGCGAACCGCGTGAAGAGAAAGAGCTGCGCAAAATCGCCGATGATGTGAACGTGCTATATACCGCGATTAAGCTCTATCTGGCGAGAATGCCGAAAGAAGAACTGGCGGAGGAAGAGTCTCGCCGTTGGGCGGAAATTATTGAGATGTCGCTCAACCTTGAACAGGCGTCCGACATCATCGAACGCATGGGCAGTGAACTCGCTGATAAATCGCTGGCCGCACGCCGGGCGTTTTCTGTGGAAGGGCTTAAAGAGCTGGATGGCCTGTTCGAACAACTGCTCAGCAACCTGCAGTTGGCGATGTCGGTCTTCTTCTCCGGCGACGTCGACAGTGCTCGTCGCCTGCGCCGCAACAAGCATCGCTTCCGCATTATGAACCGCCGTTACTCGCATGCGCACGTTGACAGGCTGCATCAGCAGAACGTGCAGAGTATCGAAACCAGTTCGCTGCACCTCGGCTTGCTGGGCGATATGAAGCGTCTGAACTCCCTGTTCTGTGCGGTGGCCTACAGCGTGATGGAGCAACCGGACGAAGACGACGATCGCGACGACTATTAACCCCTCCACATCAGGCCGATAGCTGTTTTCTAAGGCTATCGGCCTTTGCTATAGTTCGCCTTCTACAGGAGAGACTATGCTGCCGAACTTATCAATTCGATTAAACAAATACATCAGCGAAAGCGGGATCTGCTCGCGTCGTGAGGCTGACCGCTACATCGAACAAGGAAACGTGTTTATCAACGGTAAACGCGCAACCATTGGCGACCAGGTGTCCGTGGGCGACGTGGTGAAAGTGAACGGTCAACTGATTGAACCGCGTCAGGAAGACGACCTGGTGTTAATCGCGTTGAACAAACCGGTGGGCGTCGTCAGTACCACCGAGGGCGGTGAAAAAGACAATATCGTCGATTTCGTCAACCACAGTAGCCGCGTGTTTCCGATTGGTCGCCTGGATAAAGATTCTCAAGGGTTGATTTTCCTTACCAATCATGGCGATCTGGTGAATAAAATCCTGCGTGCCGGGAACGACCATGAGAAAGAATATCTGGTGACAGTGAACAAGCCCGTCACCGACGAGTTCATTCTGGGCATGGGCAGAGGCGTGCCGATCCTTGGCACCGTCACCAAAAAATGCAAAGTAAAAAAGGAAGCGCCGTTCACTTTTCGCATCACGCTGGTTCAGGGATTAAATCGCCAGATTCGCCGCATGTGTGAACATTTTGGCTTTGAAGTCACCAGGCTTGAACGCACGCGCATCATGAACGTTAGCCTGAAAGGCTTGCCACTCGGTGAATGGCGAGACCTGTCCGACGATGAGCTGATTGAACTGTTTAAGTTGATTGAAAATTCATCTTCAGAAGCGAAGCCTGCCAAAGTGAAAGTTAAGCCAAAAGCGGCCGCCACACCGGCGAAAAAGCCCGCCAGCAGCGGCGGCAAGAACATGGCAAAAACGCCGGCTGAAATGGCAAACCGTAAGCGTTTTACCGCGCCAGGTCGCAAGAAGAAAGGGCGGTAAAAACAGCGAGTTTTTTAATTGAGTGGCTAATGACAAATCTTCATTGGTTAGAGGTTTGTCATTAGCCTCCGAAGTCAGTTCCCGACGCCATTATTTGCATGAATACCACTTCTTGTGCAGGTAGGCAGTCGCCATTCTACTCATGGGAACATCTGACTCTGTTATCCCGCTACCTTATTTTAACATGATTCTTTTCGGCGAGAACATCTGCATTGGCAATGGTAGACATTTTATGATTTATTTGAAAAATAGGTTGGCGATATTTCATCCAAAATGATTGCCATTACTGGATGAATTTTAAGACTTATAAGTTAAGTTTTCATATTGATCGCGGTAATACTTGTCAAATGAATAATACTCTCATTTGAGAGGTTGCCTTTGTTTTTTTGTTTTCAATGAGAAGGGTATAAGAGGTTTTAGTTAATGCAAGTCTGAGTTATTTATCTATTTGTTGATTTTATATAAATGATAAATAAAATGGAGAATAGAATATGAATCAAAATGACTGTTATCTTACCGATGAATTACATTCTTTTAATCTTTCGTTGCAGACACGACCTTTAGACGAGGTGAAACGGATACACGATGCGCTTATTCCATTTAGTTCCCCTTTTACCATCCCTGCTCGCCGTATTTTCCATTTTACTCAACCCGATAAAAGCTCGGTGGTTCTTTTATTGCAAGAGGGTTTTTTTTCTATTTGCCGAGAGAAGGATTCATTGCACATTGCATCAGGATTTGCACCCACGGTTAGCGGGTTGATTGATGGTTGTAGTTCACTTTACGAAATTGAACATCGCCCTCGGCATTATTTTTTGGCGGAAACAGAATGTCGTGGGTATTCAATCCCATTTGGCTTGCTATCAGAAAAAATTGATGAGTTAAACCTTTGGCATGATGTGGCAATAATATTGGCTCAGCGTATTATGGTCATGAGCGCCAGGGAGCATGAGCTTATAGGGGGGGATGCTTATACAAAAGTTCGCGCAATATTAATCGAACTGTGGATTTATCCTGCTGATGTCCGAAACGAGATCAACGTACAACATTTTATTCAGATGCGAACGTCGATTTCTCATAGCCAGGTGATGAAAATTCTGTCCAGCCTCCGAGCCGGAGGATATATCAATATATTGCGTGGGAAGCTAACAAAGCTAAATAAGCTCCCACGATCTTTTTAAAATTCACCTACAGTCCAGACAAGAAAGGTATTGATACACATACCGGTATGCAATTTCGTCAGGTTCAGTGAGCTGTACTACAGGTGATGACCGCATAATAAGAGAGCGGCGTGTCGGGCACAGATGGTGGCCGGCACAGGCATACGACTTATTCATATGCAGATGGTGGATGAATGGCCAACAGGCTGAGTATACAGGTCACTGCCATAGTGAACCCCACGTCAATTAAGTCATCATCTCCGTCAACACAGTTCTCCGATTTCGGAGTTTTTTTTACGTGAACCGGTTCTGTTTTTTTTATACCTTATTCCTCGAATTACACAGTATACCTTAGTGACAAAGTCGAGTGCTCCCACAGTGATGCTGTCGGGATATTATTGTGTTCCATCACAGTGGCAGTAATGGCATTACCATTATTTATTTGATAATGGTGATTGTGTTTTTTTTTACAACTCAGGCAAGAATATGAAACGCAAACTTTTATCCTCATTAATGCTTTCTGTCTTATTGACAGGCGCAGTCGCTGCACATGCAGAAGACGGTACTATTACTTTCGGTGGCTCAATTAAAGACGGTACCTGCACTATTAATGCTAACAACCGGGATATTGTTGTGAACTTTGGTCAGGTGAGTACGGTACAATCAACGGCTCCGAACGCTAAATCAATTAATAAAAAATTCAACATCACTCTGAGTTCATGTCCAGCGTCAATCTCCAACGCAATAGTGAGTTGGGCGGGACTCGTAGCCACTGGTGGTGACTCGTATAGCCTGAGCGCCCGCACTGTGGCTAATGGCAAACCCGTGAGCGGTGTGTACTGGAATATTGCTGAAGGCGACCAGGAATCCAGCAGTACCACACTCAGTAACAAAGTTAACTTTACAGGTACCCCGGGTAATCCACAGCCGATTGTTGAGGGAGATAATAATCTCGTTTATACAGCGGCTTACGTTTCCACAAATACCGCTGTGACGGGTGACGTGACTGGCGCTGCTAGTTACACCATCACTTACAACTAATTCAGCCAGGTCGTAATTAAAATGAAAAAAATTTTTATTTCCACTCTTATCGCTGGTGCGCTTTTCTCTGCTGGCAACCGCGTGGCACTGGCTGATATGTCACTGCCTGATGACGGTACCGTGACGTTGAATGTGACAGTGTCGGCGACTTCCTGCAGCGTGACCAACGACACCCGTGACCAGAGCGTCGATATGGGTACCATTACTCGCGGCACTCTGACGGCTAAAGGCTCCGAGTCAGCCCGCGTGCCGTTCACCATCAAACTGGTTGACTGCCCGGCAGCGGTTACTTCAGTAGGCTTCACCACAGCAGGTGTGACACATGGCTCTGCCGATGCGGATGACGCCACCCTGTTTGCTTTTGACCCTACCTCCTCAGGTAAAGGTGCGGGTATCGCCATTTATGATGCTGCTACGGGGGGGAACCAGATTTCTCCAGGCGCAGCGGCTACGGCAACTTATCCGGTAACCAGCGGTGCGGCGAATATCGCCCTGAGCGCCGCGGTGAGACAGTCCGCAGACGTCCTTGTCGGCGGAAATTTCACTTCCGTGGTGGGTTTTTCCATCGTTTATAACTGATTGTTCGTCCGTCATAGCCCGCCGCAGGCGTTGTGCTGCGGGCTTTTTCCCTTACCTGGTTCTGGGAAACGCCTCTACTAATAAAGTCTCTTATGATGAAAAAATTATTCAGCTTCGCGCTTATGGTCACAGCTCTGCTGTCTCCCTTGGCCTCTCAGGCTGCCATATCTGTCAGCGGTACCCGTGTCATTTATGAGGAAAGCAGCAATGAGACCCCTCTGACGGTTCGCAATACTGCTGACGGTAGCATTTATCTTATCCGCAGTTGGATTGATAAAGAGGGTAATCAGAGTGCACCGTTCACGATAACACCGCCGCTATTTCGCATTGACAGTGGGCAGGAGAACGCTATCCGCATCACTAAAACGGATACCTCATCCCTGCCACAGGACCGGGAGTCCCTGTTCTGGCTGAACATCATGGCGATACCACCGGAATCCGACAAAAAGGACAGCAAGCTACAGTTCTCCCTGAACACCCGCATCAAACTGCTGTTCCGTCCGGACAGCATTAACAACAAAAACCAGGCCCAGAACGCCTGGGAACAGTTGACGTTCTCCCGAACCAGCAGTGGCATGAAGCTGAAAAATCCGACGCCGTATTACATTAATATTTTCAGCATGAAATTTGACGGCGTAATGGTGAAAGAAAAAGCCATCACCATCCCTCCGATGGGGGACAAAGTCGTTGTCGGCACGACAGGTTCCCGTATGACCTGGTCCGCTATTAACGATTACGGCGGCATCACCAAAGAAATGACCAGAAACCTCTGACCCCTGGCTGACGGATAAACAGAATAAGATGAATGTAAAAAAAAACTTTCTCTGCTGATGGTCGCCGGGGTGGTGATACAGGCCGCTGGCGTATATGCCAATGAGATTAAATTCAACCCCCGGATGCTCGGACTAAGCGGTGAAGACGCGAAGGGGGTTGACCTTGACTATTTTTCCCGCCAGAACGGACAGGCGCCCGGCATTTATAGCGTGGACGTTTACCTTAACCAGAATTATGTAGACACTCGCCGCGTTAATTTTATTGCGGATAAAAAAAATGATGTCCGCCCGGAATTTTCTGCGGCCCAACTGAAAGAGATGGGGGTACTGCTTCCCGCTTCTGTTCCTATGGCAGATGAAAACGCGCCCCTTCCGCAGGGGCTGGAAACGTATATTCCTTCCGCCACCACGCATTTCAGCGTCAGTACTCTGCGTCTGGATATTTCTGTGCCTCAGGTGAATATGACCGATGCTCCCAGAGGGAGCATGTCGTCGGCGTTGTGGGATAACGGCATTACTGCCGCGCTGCTGAATTACAGCTACAGTGGCTCCCGGACAAAAGACCTGAACGGTGGCGGCGACAGTGAAAATGATTTTCTGAGTATCCACAGCGGCCTGAACATTCAGGCATGGCGTCTGCGCTATGACGGTAACCTGACGCACAGCAGCGGCGGAAACAGTGGTGATAACTCAGACGCTAATGACAGCAGCGGCACGCACTGGGACAGCCTCAACACCTATCTTCAGCGCAGCTACTCGTTCTGGCAGGGGGAGGCGTTGACGCTGGGGCAGTTTACTACTCCCAGCGATGTTTTTGACGGCATCCAGTTTTCAGGGGTGCAGCTCGCGTCTGATGACGACATGCTGCCAGACTCTATGCAGAACTTCGCCCCCCGCATCAGCGGCATTGCCCGCTCGACTTCGCTGCTGACCATTAAGCAAAATGGCAACACCGTGTACCAGACGACGGTAGCGCCGGGGCCCTATGCCATTAAGGATCTTTACTCCCTGGGGCGCAGCGGCGATCTACAGGTCACCCTCCGCGAAAGCAACGGGCAGATAACGCAGTATGTGGTGCCCTTTAACTCCCTCCCGGTGCTCCAGCGTGAAGGCCGCTATAAATTTGGCCTGACGGCAGGGAAATACCGTTCCGGGAACAACGACACCGAAACGCCAGACTTTTTTCAGGGCACGCTGAGTGCCGGCCTGCCGGCTGATTTCACCCTGTACGGCGGCACACAGTATGCGGACAACTACACCTCCTGGTCTCTCGGCGTGGGGCGAAACTTTGGTGTTATTGGCGCGCTGTCCGTGGACACCACCCACGCCCGCGCTGAATTCGATACATCCACTCAGTCAGGATATAAAACCCGCGAACAGTATCAGAAAACCTTTGATATCACTGACACCACCTTGCAGGCTTCGTTGAGCCAGTACACGGAAGACTATTTCACCTTCTCTGACCGGCAGGACTATTACTCCGACTCAGGTACAGACAGTGATATCTTCAACCGCTCGTACAATAAAAAACGCGAGATTAATGCCTCTCTGACCCAGAACACACAAGCCTGGGGGGCGTTCTCGCTGAGTGGTTATCTCCGGGATTACTACGACACGGGCGGCCAGGAGAAAAACTGGCAGGCGTCCTATAACAACAGCATTGCCGGCGTGTCATACACCCTGGCTTATTCAGAAACGGACACGCCGGGCAGCAGTGATAATGACCGGCGTTATTCGCTGAACCTGTCCGTGCCGCTGGACCGCTTCCTGAATAGCAACCATATGTGGCTGAATTACAGCATGAACAGCACCAGACACGGTCCGACATCCCATCTGGCGGGCGTTAGTGGCACGGCCCTGGAAGACAATAACCTCAGCTATAACGTCTCACAGGGATACATTTCCGGGGATGACGATTCTGGCGCGTCCGGGCTTGCCAGCCTGGATTACAAGGGGCGCTATGGAGAGGCGAACATCGGGTACAGCTATGACCCGGATTCCCGACAGGTTAACTACGGCCTTCAGGGCGGCATGGTCGCGCACGCCAATGGCCTGACGCTTTCCCAGCCCATGAATGACACGGTGGCGCTCGTCAAGGCGCCGGGGGCGGATGATGTTCGGGTGGAAAACAACAGCGGCGTCAGAACCGACTGGCGAGGGTACACCATCGTGCCTTACGTTCAGCCCTATCGTAAAAACCGGATCTATCTGGACTCTCGCACCTTCGGGGACAACGTGGATATGGACCGAAACATTAACTATGTCATTCCGACAAAAGGGGCGGTGGTGCTGGCTAATTTTGCCACCCGGGTAGGACGGCGCGCCCTGCTGACGCTGAAGGATGCGCAGGGCAACCCTCTGCCGTTTGGTGCAGTAGCCTCCGCCGCTACTGATGGCGGCAGCACGTCGGGCATTGTGGATGAAGACGGCACGGTATACCTGACCGGCCTCCCGGATAGCGGGAAAATGCAGGTGAAATGGAGCGACACCAACAGTTGCTCTTCAGCCTACAACCTACCGGCGGCATCAAACGCGGCGGTGACCCACCTGAGCCTGGTCTGTAAATAATAAGGAGACTTTATGCGGGGATTCACATTATATGCGGTGGCGGTGGCCGCCCTTCTGACCAGCCACTTCAGCCAGGCGGCAGGTTGCCTGCTGTCCGGTGACACACAGACTGACACGATTGATGCCGGCGAGATTCTGGTACAGCGTGATGCGCCAGTGGGAAGCGTGCTGTTCCGGAAGATGATGCCTGCTACCGGAGCCACGCTGGGGAGTTGCGACGCTGGAGCGTACTCAAAGCAACTGCAGTTGGTTAACCTCCAGCCCGTGCCGGGCCACACGGATTTGTACCAGTCCGGCGTGCAGGGGGTGGGCATTCGCTTGCAGTCGGGCGGAACCCCGCTGACCGGCTCCACCAGTGACAGCCAGAACGGCCCGGCGACGCTTAAGGACGACGACACGGTAACATTCAGCCTGATTAAAACCGGCCCGGTGGAACCCGGTATGCTGACGCATCAGGACCTGTTGCAGGTGAATTATACCGGTCAGGACGGCGGTGTGGTGACGGCAAAGCGGTTCACACTGGCCGGTGGGACGGTCACCCAGGCCTCCTGCCAGGTGAGAACCCCGTCCATTGTCGTGCCGATGGGCTCGCTGGATAAAAAGACCCTGAAAGGGGTCAATAGCGTTGCGAGCGTCAGGGATTTTCAGATAGCGCTGGACTGTAATAAAAACACCAATATAAACATTACGTTTGCGCCACTGACGACTCAGGGAGAAAACGCCCAGCGCCTGAAGGGCGTGCTGGAAGGGGATGCTGTCACGGGAGCGGCCACCGGTGTGGGTATCCAGATGCTGATGGGAGGCGTGCCGGTGGAATTTAACACGCTGCTTCCTGCCGGGAGCACGAGTGCGGACGGCCTGTTCAGCATTCCGCTTCAGGCGCGGTATTTTCAGATACTCGACCACATCACGCCCGGCACCATTAATGCCAGAGTGGCATTCACGATGACCTATCAGTAACCCTGTGTCTGTTTAGCGAAGGTGAAAACCTCAGTTAACATAATCTGATGTCGCTGGGGAATCACAGATTCCCCAGCTCTGCATGTCCGATGTCGCCAACCAGAGAACCCGTCAATTTACGCTGGATTCTCTGGTAATGATGCTGTTTTGATTGGGCTGTGTTTATTCAGGAGCGATAATCACCGTCTCCCGCGAGGGGCAGTATTCGCCGTCCACGAAAACGTGGCTTCTTTATCCACTTTGTAAGCCTGCTTTTTCTTCAACTGACGGGCTTTCTTCGCTTCGGCTTCCCGTTCTGCCATCAGCTTGTCAATGTACTCTTTCTTCAGATGATTATTTTCAGCGTTGGTCAGCGGGCGCCCGTGCGCGATGCGGGCGCGGTCGAGGAGGGTTTTCAGCTCGCGTTGCTCTTGCTCGGTCATGTCCTGCTGGGTCAGACGTGGAGTTGCCATGCTGTATACCTCTGGTAGATGGACCGTATGCTGCTTACGGAAGACCTTAAGTATTCTTGATTGTCAGTCCAAAGCCCAGCGCTTTCATCACCGCCAGCGTGGTTTTTAAGGTCGGATTGCCCTTATCGCTGAACGAGCGGTAAAGCTGCTCGCGTGAAAGCCCGGTTTTCCAGGGCATCATTCATGAAAATGGCGATGCATTCATCATCGACCAGCGCATCGCCAGCAGCACGGCCCATAACGGGAACCGCCGCGTCAGCAGAGATAACATCGTGTTTTCCTTTAATGTGTTGTGTGTCTTATAGGTATAAAAAAGCCGGGTTCGAGCCCGGCCTTAGGTATTGTTTATCCTGCGAAGGATTTTTATTCAAACAAATTGTGATGAAGTTTTTGCACGACTTCTTCTGCCTCAGCGCCAGGCACCAGGAAGCAGAGGTTATGGCTGGATGCGCCATAGCAAATCATGCGGATGTTGAACGGTTCAAGCACGCCAAACACCTCTTTACCCACGCCACAAGCTTTCGACAGGTCGTTACCAATCAATGCGACCAGCGCCAGGTTCTCTTCTACTTCCACGCGGCACAGGGCGGACAACTCAATCAGCAAGGATTGTGTCAGCAGCATGTCGCTGGTGGCCGTTGAACCGGTGGTGTCCAGCGTCAGCGCAATACTCACTTCTGAAGTGGTGATCAAATCGACGGAGATATTGTGGCGCGCCAGAATGCCGAAGACTTCCGCAAGGAACCCGCGGGAATGCAGCATATTCAGGCTGTGCAGCGTCAACAGCGTTTGCTTGCGGCGCAGTGCCAGCGCACGGAACAGCGGCGGGTTTTCGGTTTTATTACAGACCAGCGTGCCGCCCGCTTTAGGATCTTTGCTGGAACCCACAAACACCGGAATATCGCTGCGCACGGCAGGCAGCAGGGTTGCTGGATGCAGTACTTTCGCGCCGAAAGTCGCCATTTCAGCGGCTTCTTCAAAGGCGATTTCATCGATGCGTTTTGCCGCTGGCACGACGCGCGGATCGGTGGTGTAAATCCCTGGAACATCCGTCCAGATATCAACGCGAGTCGCGTGCAGCGCTTCGCCCAATAGCGCTGCGGTGTAATCGCTGCCGCCGCGGCCAAGCGTGGTGGTGCGGCCTTTGGCTTCGCTGCCGATAAAGCCCTGGGTGATCACCAGCCCTTCCGCCAGACGCGGGGCCATCTGCAATGTAGCCAGTTCTGATAATGCAGCCACATCGGGTTCAGCGCGGCCAAAGCGGTCGTTGGTGCGCATGATTTTGCGCACATCAAACCACTGCGCCTGTACGTCACGCTCGCGCAGGATTTCAACAAACAGCAGGGTGGACATCAGCTCGCCGTGGCTGACCAGTTCGTCGGTCAGGGCGGTCGATGTTGCCAGTGACGCGGCTTCCGCCAGGGTGGTGATATTTTCCAGCAGGCGCTCAACTTCTTCACGAATCACATTGGGATTGCGCAGACGTTCGAGAATGTCGAACTGGATTTTGCGCAGAGCATCGAGTTTAACGAACCGCTCGGTCGCTTCCAGGCCTTCGGCCAGAGCAACCAGCAAATTGGTGACGCCTGCGGAGGCAGAAAGCACAACCAGACGAACCGAAGGATCGGAAAGCACCACGTCGGCACTGCGGTTCATGGCGGTGTAGTCGGCGACGCTGGTTCCGCCAAATTTGGCTACAACGAGCGGGGAAACTGCATGTGTCATAACAACCTCGTGTCAGGGGATTACATTCTCAGCCATGGCACAAGGGAAGAGCGGGAGGGCAGACGTAGAGGGCTACAGTTCACCCAGAAGCGCTCCACCTTGCGAAGCGCCCGACTGTGGGTCACTTCCGGTGACAGCCCAGAGGATTCAGCCCCTGTAGCCGATAGTGAACACTGCCAGATGCTCTGCTATCTCGGCATCGCTCCCCCTAAAGTGTTGTCTGCGGACTGGCTCCTCAAACACTTCGCCTGGGCGATGCTCCTCTTCTGGCCTGCGCACGCGAGCACGCAGGTAGGGTTTAATAAATAAAGGGTTCCGGGGGGTGTTGTCAACGATCCGATGAGGGTGATTTTTCACTTTCCACAATCGCCACCAGCGTACAGGGCGACGGCGGCGCCTTTGGCAATCAGGCTACTGAGCCGCGCCCATGCCATCTCTGAGAAAGGTGAGAAAACACCTAATGACACAAAAATCATCACAAAAACCGTCGCAGGCGCTACAATCGACCGAAGTCACAATTCTCAAATCAGAAGAGTATTGCTATGAAAAACATCAATCCAACGCAGACCTCTGCCTGGCAGGCATTACAGAAACACTACGATGAAATGAAGGACGTATCGATCGCCGACCTGTTCGCGAAAAATGGCGATCGTTTCGCCAAGTTTTCCGCGACGTTTGACGATTTTATGCTGGTGGACTTCTCCAAAAACCGCATTACCGAAGAGACACTGAGCAAACTGCAGGCGCTGGCGAAAGAGACAGACCTGGCGGACGCCATCAAGTCCATGTTCTCTGGCGAGAAGATCAACCGCACTGAAGACCGCGCGGTTCTGCACGTTGCCCTGCGCAACCGTAGCAATACCCCGATTATTGTTGACGGCAAAGACGTGATGCCGGAAGTGAATGCGGTTCTCGAGAAGATGAAGCATTTCTCCGAAGCGATCATTTCTGGAAGCTGGAAAGGTTACACCGGCAAAGCGATTACCGACGTGGTGAACATCGGTATCGGCGGTTCTGACCTTGGCCCGTTCATGGTGACCGAGGCGCTGCGTCCGTACAAAAACCACCTGAATATGCACTTTGTCTCTAACGTCGATGGCACCCACATCGCCGAAGTGCTGAAAACAGTTAACCCGGAAACCACGCTGTTCCTGGTGGCGTCCAAAACCTTCACCACTCAGGAAACCATGACCAACGCCCACAGCGCGCGTGACTGGTTCCTGAAAACCGCCGGTGACCAGAAGCACGTGGCGAAGCACTTCGCGGCGCTCTCTACCAACGGTAAAGCGGTGGGTGAGTTCGGGATTGATACCGCCAACATGTTCGAGTTCTGGGACTGGGTCGGTGGCCGTTATTCTTTGTGGTCTGCAATTGGTCTGTCGATCATTCTGTCTGTTGGTTTCGACAACTTTGTTGAGCTGCTCTCCGGCGCACACGCGATGGACAAGCACTTCTCCACGACCGCTCCAGAGAAAAACCTGCCAGTGCTGCTGGCGCTGATTGGTATCTGGTACAACAACTTCTTTGGTGCAGAAACCGAAGCCATCCTGCCGTACGACCAGTATATGCACCGCTTCGCGGCGTACTTCCAGCAGGGCAACATGGAATCCAACGGCAAATACGTTGATCGTAACGGCAACGCGGTGGATTACCAGACGGGCCCAATCATCTGGGGTGAGCCTGGCACCAACGGTCAGCATGCGTTCTATCAGCTGATTCACCAGGGCACCAAAATGGTTCCTTGTGATTTCATCGCACCGGCCACTACCCATAACCCGCTGTCCGATCACCATCCGAAGTTGCTGTCTAACTTCTTTGCGCAAACTGAAGCGCTGGCGTTCGGTAAATCACGTGAAGTGGTTGAGCAGGAATACCGTGACCAGGGTAAAGATCCGGCCACGCTGGAAAACGTGGTGCCGTTCAAAGTGTTCGAAGGCAACCGTCCAACCAACTCCATCCTGCTGCGCGAAATCACACCGTTCAGCCTGGGTGCGTTGATTGCGCTGTATGAGCACAAAATCTTCACTCAGGGCGCGATCCTCAACATCTTCACCTTCGACCAATGGGGCGTTGAGTTAGGCAAACAGCTGGCCAACCGCATCCTGCCAGAGCTGGGTGATGACAAAGACGTCAGCAGCCACGACAGCTCTACCAACGGTCTGATCAACCGTTATAAAGCCTGGAAATAAACCGTAAAACCCTTCTCTTCAGAGAAGGGTTTTTAGTGTTTGCACCCTCTCCCCGTGGGAGAGATACCGTCTTGCCGGTCATCCGGCAAGTGGTATCTCAGCATTAAATTCGCGTCCGGATTTCACCACGCCATAGGCCAGCTGCAGCAGTTTTCTCATCCCTGCACATACCCGTTCTTTTCCTGTCTTCCCTCTCGCTGACAGCCTTTCCATCAGGTTTTTCACCACCTCATTGTACCTTCCTGCCACAACCGCTGGCATATACAGTGCGCTGCGCAACTCTGCATTACCCACTTTC
>NZ_JBLFJW010000047.1:0-26088 GCF_047713085.1 Pantoea sp. sgz302252 | reverse complement strand
GAAAATGTAAAAGCCTTTATCCTTCCGGAAAAAAGAAAGCACCGACGATACGAGCGTTCGGTGCTTTATATTCCGCCTAAATATCCGTTCAGCTATAAGTCACGCGAGGCTTAAGTGAACGGCATTACCTCAGCAGAGGGGATTTCAGATTGCTGACAAAGAAGGAAAAAGCGTGGTTTTTCCTTCTTTGTGGTGAGCAGCCGAAAATCAATGAATTGATTTTCCTGGTTTTTTGTTCGGTCGCTAATGACAAAACGGCACTCGTTAGAGGTTTGTCATCAGTCTCAAATCCCCTCAGCAGAGGGGATTTTCTATTTCAGTCGTTCGGCCAGATAGCGCTGGTAGTCCGGGATTTGAATTTCAACTGGCACATTAAAGGTCGGCGACTGGATGATGAAATCCGCAGTCGCGACGTTAGTGGCAACAGGAATGTTCCAGACGGTTGCCAGGCGAAGCAACGCTTTGACATCCGGGTCGTGCGGCACGGCATTCAGCGGGTCCCAGAAGAAAATCAGCACATCAATTTTGCCTTCGGCAATCAGTGCGCCAACCTGCTGATCGCCGCCCATCGGGCCGCTCAGCATGGCATTCACGTCAAGGCCAGTGGCTCGCTGCACCAGATTGCCAGTGGTGCCAGTGCCATACAGAACATGCTGTGCCAGCAGCGGTTGATGGCGTTCGACCCAGGCTTTCAGCATCTGTTTGCAGTGATCGTGTGCGACCAGCGCGATGTGCTTGCGACCTGGTATTGTGCGGGTAGTCAGTTCCATAATCAGTTTTCCTTAATCAACATGCAGACAGATTACTGGAAGACACTGAGGCTGCAAGAGACAACAGGCAAAAAAGATCCTGCGCGATATCATGGCATCACGAAGAAGGCTGCGATTTTGCCCACTCCAGAAAGCGATGGCGGGTTGCCGGGTCGGCCAACTGAAACCAATATTTCAGACGTTGCTCGGTCAGGGTTTGCGACTGATAGGCCGGATTATCCAGTTCCGTGGTTTTCGATAACAGCGTGCTGTCGTCTGGCAAAGGCATGCTGAACTGAGTATCAGAGGCTTGCTTGCTGGCGAGGTTATAGGCCTCAATAGCCTTTTCGTAATCGATATTATCGCCCACCTGCGTAATCGCCAGAATATCGAGTTTGACCGGGATCGGCATCGCATTGCCATCCAGCAGGCTGACATGTGGCGTTGAGGTAAATGCCTGGGTTTCCTGCAACGTTTCAAGGCGCGGCAGGCTGAAGTTCACCTGGCCTATCAGTTGTGAATTGAAATTGGCGATAAGGGGAGGGGAAACGTAAAGCTGGCGGTTCTGGTCGGGCAGAATCACCATTTTTTCCACCCGGAAAACCACCTGATGCGGGCCATTATCCAGTTCAATACTTTCAGCGCCGCGCAGCAGCAGGCTGGAGACTTTTTTTCCGTCGAGCACCAGCAAATTGATATCGCCTGAAAGCCGCAGCGTAGTGGCATGCGCGCTGACAGGAAGCATAAGCAGTAGCCAGAGTATGGCAATCCCCGTTCTCATCGGACTCTCCTGAAAATAGCGCACCCTTAGAGTGTATCAAAATTTTACGAAAATGATTTTTATTAACATATAGACACGATCCACGAATCCGCCCTCATACTCTGGTATGACTGAATGGCTGGTGTTTAAGGATTGACGTACACTTGGCATAATTGCCCGGAGGACAAAATGAAAGAGAACGATATTGCAGGCATCCTGAAGCAGACTCGCACCATTGCGCTGGTGGGCGCGAGCGACAAACCTGACCGCCCGAGCTATCGGGTGATGAAGTATCTGCTGGATCAGGGATATCACGTTATCCCGGTGTCGCCGAAGGTGGCAGGTAAAACGCTGTTAGGCCAACAAGGCTATGGCACGCTAGCGGAAGTGCCGGAAAAAGTGGATATGGTGGATGTGTTCCGCAATTCAGAAGCTGCATGGGGTGTCGCTCAGGAAGCGATTGCCATTGGCGCGAAAACGCTGTGGATGCAGCTCGGTGTGATCAATGAACAGGCTGCGGTGCTGGCGCAAGATGCCGGGCTGAATGTGGTGATGGATAAATGCCCGGCGATTGAAATCCCTCGATTAGGGCTCGCCAAATAAAGAAAACCCCGCTGAGCTGAGCGGGGTTTTTGGTTTAGTTGCGCAGTCGGGGCGCCTGAAGCTGTTGGCGAATGGTTCGCGCCAGTTCATCCATCGTCGGTTGCTCCGGATGTTCATCGCTGGCTTCGCTTTTCAGTTGAGCTTCCGCAAGATAGGTGTGCACGGGCTGGCCATCGTCATCTTCCATCACCACGTGATACCACGGCGAAGCGCGAAGCTCATCGTTCACGGCGACCTCATCTTCAGAGGGCTCATCAAGTGAATATTCCGGGTCGATATCGACAATCACGCCCAGATAGCCCAACAGCGAATGCCGGACCTGCTGGCCGATACCGAATTTGCTGGCAATCATCATAGTCACCTCCCGGGAAACATTACTGACAGTGAATATGTGGGCAATGTTTCGCTTTTCAACTTACATGACGCGACAGGCAAACCCTTTCAGATACAGCCCTTCCGGGTAGGTTGCGATCACGGGATGATCGGCTGCCTGACGGAACTGTTCTATAAATTGTACATCACGCCCGGCATCCACTGCCGCATCGGCGACGATTTTCTGAAATAAATCTGTGGTCATCAGGCCTGAGCAGGAGAACGTCAACAGTACACCACCCGGATTCAGCAACTGGATAGCCAACATGTTGATGTCTTTATATCCGCGGCAGGCACCCATCAGCTGATTCTTGTTTTCAACGAATTTCGGCGGGTCCATCACGATCACGTCAAACTTCTCGCCTTCATCGCGGTATTTGCGCAGCAACTTGAACACGTCATCACGGACAAACTTCGCTTTGCTCAGGTCGAGTTTGTTCAGCTCAACGTTCTGTTTCGCAATATCCAGCGCTTCCTGCGAGGTATCGACGCTGGTGACTTCACGGCAGCCGCCCATTAAGGCAGACACAGCAAATCCGCCAGTGTAAGAAAAACAGTTCAGCACGCGTTTATCTTCCACGTAGCGACGTGTCGCCAGACGGCTGTCACGCTGATCGAGGTAGTAACCGGTTTTGTGGCCGCCCTGGATATCGACCAGCAGCTTCATGCCGTGTTCTTCAATCGGCAGCAGAGCGGGAGGCAGTTCGCCAGTTACCGGCCCCTGCGTCAGCTCCATCCCTTCTTTCTTACGTACTGCCACGTCACTGCGGTCATAAATGGCACATGCCGGGAATTGCGTTTGCAGAGCACTGATCAACGCTGCTCGCTGGTATTCCGCACCTGCGCTCAGCAGTTGCAGCACCAGGAAGTTGCCAAAGCGGTCGATAGTGACGCCAGGCAGCCCGTCAGATTCACCCGCAATCAGGCGATAGCTGTCGAGGCCATCTTTTTTCGCCAGCCACTCACGCCAGGTCTGAGCTTGTGCCAGACGACGTTCGAAAAAGGCGATATCAATGGATTCGTTTTTGTCGAACGTCCAGACGCGTGCACGAATTTGCGAAGCCGGGGAATAAGCGCCGCGCGCCAGCCATTTGCCCTGATGGTCAACAATATCAATGGTCTCGCCGAGGGAGGCTTTGCCTTCCATGCGCGCAACCGCGCCAGAGAAGACCCATGGGTGGCGGCGAAGTAAGGATTTTTCGCGGCCTTTGGCTAACACTAAACGTACGCTCATAATTTGCTATTCTGTTGGTTCAAAGAGATGGGAGACTGATGACAACGTGTTGCCATCGCAGAACGGATACTGGACGTCAAAAAAATTAGGAAAATCAATTTATTGATTTTCGGCTGCTAACCACAAGAAAGGAAAAACCACGTTTTTTCCTTCCTTGTCAGACATCTAATGGGCGCCATTTTCCCACGTCAGGCGGGAAAAGCAACGGATAACGGAGAAACAGCTATGGCACAGGTGTGCACAATCGCATGGGTTCACGGCCTGGTTCAGGGCGTGGGATTTCGTTACAGCACCCAGCGCGAGGCAGTAAAACTGGGGCTGACGGGGTACGCGCGTAATCTGGATGATGGCAGCGTGGAAGTGTTAGCGTGCGGCGAAGCAAGTCATGTTGAACAGCTTGTCGCCTGGCTCAAGGCTGGTGGGCCGCGCAGTGCCCGGGTGGACAAGGTTCTGACGGAACCCCATCAGCCCGGGAAAGAATGGCATGACTTTGGTATTCGCTATTAAATGCACTTCACCGGTTTTGGCAGGCCAGCGATTTTCGTGGCCTGCTTGGCCGGGCCTTTCGGGAACAGGCGATACAGATAGCGACTGTTGCCTTTCTCTTCGCCGAACTTTTTCGCCATAGCTTTGACCAGCATGCGAATCGCGGGAGAGGTATTAAACTCCAGGTAAAACTCACGCACGAAGCGCACCACTTCCCAGTGCTCAGGCGTGAGAGTTATCTCTTCTTTCTGAGCAATCACTTCGGCAAGTCCTTCGCTCCACAGGTTGCTTTCTTTCAGATAACCATCGTTATCTGTCTCGATTTCCTGGCCTTCAAAATTCAACATAATCACTCTAACCGTTAGCAGAAAACCGCCGCAGTGTAGCAAAAAACAAAACCCCGCTTTTTCCTTCTTTGTCAGCAGTCTGAAAACCCCGCATAAGCGGGGTTTTGGGGTATAGCTCAGGTTCAGTCTTAGTCTCGGCTGGCGAAACCAAGGATGCTCAACAGGCTCACGAAGATGTTGTACAGCGACACATACAGGCTGACTGTAGCGCGAATATAGTTCGTTTCGCCGCCGCGGATGATGTTGCTGGTCTCAAACAGGATGGCACCCGAAGAGATCAGAATGAACACTGCGCTGATAGCCAGATGTAGGGCCGGCAACTGCAGGAAGATGTTCGCCACCATCCCAACCAGCACCACCACAATCCCTGCCATCAGCATGCCGCCGAGGAAGGACATGTCTTTGCGAGTGGTCAGTACATAGGCCGAGCAGGCAAAAAACACCAGTGCCGTTCCGCCCAGGGCCATACCGATGACATCACCCATGCCCGCAGAGATATACGCGTTCAGCATTGGGCCGAGGATGTAACCCAGGAAGCCGGTAAAGGCGAACGCAGACAAAATGCCCACGGGTTTATCCGCGGTTTTATACGTCAGGAACATCAGGCCGTACATGCCGACCAGCGTCAGGATCAGACCCGGGGAAGGCAGCATCAATACGGTACTTGCCGTTGCCGTGATGGCGGAAAACGCCAGCGTCAGGCTCAGCAGAAAATAGGTATTACGCAGGACTTTGTGTGTGCTCAGAAGCGATGAACGATCGCGCGACGAGGTAATAATACGATCCATAGTGTCACTCTCTTTTAAAGACAGTTGTAATAACTGCTGAGAATAGGGAAACAAAGTCCAAAGCTCTAGTGGTTTTACCCATCTTTACCGACCCGTCAGCCCCCTAAATCAGAGCATTATGCCAACAATGTAAACCCTGGCAGAAGGATTGTTGTTTTTCAGAGTTCAATCAGATCGACCTCTTATAGGTTGCTGAAAAATATTGCGTTATTGCCAAAGCGCCGCTAACACTGAAGGCGGATCACGCAAAAATGAAACCAATAAGGCAATGGATATGAAATCACAAAAACACAATTCGATTACGCTGGCATTCATCACCGCAGGATTGCTCAGTGCAGCCTCAATAAGCTGGGCGGCGCAGGTGCCAGCCGGAACACAGTTAGCAGAGAAACAGGAACTGGTCAGAAATAACGGCAATGAACCTGCCACGCTTGACCCGCACAGAGTCGAAAGTGACGTTGAAGGCAATATTATCAGGGATATCTTCGAGGGATTGGTTTCTGTTAATCAGGATGGTTCGATTGCCCCAAGGCTCGCGGATAAGTGGGAGCAGAAGGATAACACCGTCTGGACCTTCCATTTACGTCCGGGGATAACCTGGTCCGACGGGACGGCGATCACCGCACAAGATGTGGTCTGGAGCTGGCAGCGTCTGGTTGACCCGAAAACCCTCTCACCCTACGCCAGCTACCCCGGCAGTATGCACATCGTGAACGCCGAAGAGATTGCCGAGGGCAAAAAATCGCCGGACACGCTGGGGGTGAAAGCGCTGGACGATAACACGTTGCAGGTGACGCTCACCCAGCCCAACGCTGTGTTTCTGTCAATGCTTGACCACTATGTGATGGTGCCGATCGACCCGGTGCTGGTCAAACGCTTTGGCGAAAAGTGGATCCAGCCGGAGCACATCGTCACCAGCGGCGCATACAAATTATCGCAGTGGGTAGTCAACGAACGTATCGTTGCCGAGCGCAATCCAAAGTACTGGGACAATGAGCATACGGTGATCAACAAAGTGACCTACCTGCCGATTAATTCAGAAGCATCAGATGTTAACCGCTATAAAGCAGGGGAAATCGACATTGTTTATACCCTGCCCATCAACCAGTTTGCTCAGTTGAAGAAAACATTGGGTAGCGAGGTGAACGTATCGCCGCAGCTGGCGACGGGCTATTACCAGTTCAACACCACCAAAGCGCCGTTTAATGATGCGCGGGTGCGTCTGGCGCTGAATATGGGTCTTGATAAGGACATCATCGCCGGGAAAGTGTTAGGGCAGGGGCAGCGTCCGGCGTGGCTGGTAAGTCAGCCTGAAATTGGTGGCGTGAAGCTCAATGAGCCAGAATACGCCAGCTGGCCGCGCGAAAAACGTCTGGCCGAAGCGAAAAAGCTGCTGGCCGAAGCCGGGTTCGGTGAGAACCATCCGCTCTCCTTCAATCTGCTCTACAACACCAGCGAATCGCTCAAGCGTGTGGCGATTGCTGCCAGCTCGATGTGGAAGAAAAACCTCGGCGTGGAGGCGAAGCTGCAAAACCAGGAATGGAAAACCATGCTGGACACCATGCATACCGGCAATTTTGACGTGGTGCGCTATTCATGGATTGCCGATTACGACGATGCCTCTTCCTTCCTGAATAACTTCCGCACCGGCGACAGTCAAAACACCGCGAAGTACAGCAACAAAGATTTTGATAATGCCCTGCTGGAGGCATCGAAAGCGACCGATGTGGCGAAACGCGGCGAGTACTACCAGAAAGCGGAGGATATCCTTGCGAAAGATGTGCCGACGATCCCGGTTTATCATTATGTCCGTACGCATTTAGTGAAACCGTGGGTAGGTGGGTTCACGCCGGATAAACTGGGTTTCTACTTCACCAAAGATATGTACATCATTAAGCACTAAAAAAACCGGTCAAAGATGCTGATAATCTGCGCGATATGTCGATATTTCAGGCGATTAAATGTATTTTGACTGTTTTTCAGGCAAACGAACAAAGTGGGGGTTTACAGGATGCCTTCTGATGTTTAAAGTACGCCTCACTTAGGAAGCGTGGCCGAGCGGTTGAAGGCACCGGTCTTGAAAACCGGCGACCCGAAAGGGTTCTAGAGTTCGAATCTCTACGCTTCCGCCAAACAAAACAAGGGGTTACCGAAAGGTAACCCCTTGTTGCTTTGGGCTCTTAGAATACAGTTAGAATACTCCGTTAGAATATTTTGCCGATCCCTCGGCAAAAAAATCACAAATTTCCCGCCAAAAGTGGCATATCGAGCGACGGTGTTACCTTCGCTTTAATGTCGTGGAAAGTACAGCCGAACGAAACTGATCCTACCCGTGAATCGTGGACACACGACTAAGTGAGTAAACTCTCAACCAGAGGCGACTCATGACGAAACTAAAATCTGTATCAACTCAAAAACAGCCCCGTAAACAGCACTCCAACGCGATCGTAAGCCTGGAATAATAGAGTTATGACTTTCCATTCGCTGGTTTGTGGTCTGCGCCCAGGCAAATTGTCATGTTTCTGTCACAATTAAGCCGACTCTAAAAACGCACGAGGGAATGAGGAATGAGAAAAAACGTCATTGCGGCTACCGTTATCGGCACACTTTTTATGGCTTCCGGTGCCCAGGCGGACACCACGCCAGAGGGGTATCAACTTCAGCAGGTGCTGATCATGAGTCGGCACAACCTGCGCGCGCCTTTAGCCAATAATGGCAGCGTGCTGGAGCAGTCCACGCCGAACAAATGGCCTGAATGGGATGTGCCCGGTGGGCAACTCACGACGAAAGGCGGCATTCTTGAAGTGTACATGGGCCACTATATGCGCGAATGGCTGGCCGAGCAGGGCATGGTCACTACTGGCGAATGCCCGCCAGAAAACACCGTGTATGCCTATGCCAACAGCCTGCAACGCACTGTCGCCACGGCGCAATTCTTTATCACCGGGGCGTTCCCCGGTTGTGATGTGCCGGTTCATCATCAGGCTGAAATGGGCAAAATGGACCCGACCTTCAACCCGGTTATCACCGACCAGTCTGAAGCTTTCAGCCAGCAGGCCGTGAAGGCGATGGCGGAAGAGCGTCAGAAAATGAAGCTCGACGACAGCTATAAGCTGCTGGAGAAAATCGTCGATTATCAAAATTCCCCGTCGTGCAAAGAGAAGAAAGACTGCTCGCTGACAGAGGCGAAAGACACCTTCAGCGCGCCGTATGAAAAAGAGCCAGGCGTGTCCGGGCCGTTGAAAGTCGGCAACTCGCTGGTGGACGCATTCACTTTGCAATACTACGAAGGCTTCCCGCTGGAGCAGGTTGCGTGGGGGCAGATCAAAACCGATCAGCAATGGCGTGTGTTATCAGAGCTGAAAAACGGCTATCAGGACAGTTTGTTCACCTCGCCGGAAGTGGCACGGAATGTTGCCGCTCCGTTGGTGAAGTACATCGACAAGGCGTTGGTCACCGAGGCGGCAAAAGCGCCGAAGGTGACGTTAATGGTCGGGCACGACTCGAATATCGCCTCGCTGCTGATGGCGCTGGATTTCAAACCTTATCAGCTTCACGACCAGTACGAGCGGACCCCTATCGGCGGCAAGATTGTCTTTGAGCGCTGGCACGATACCCAGGGGAATCGTGAATTGATGAAAATTGAGTATGTTTATCAGAGCACGGAGCAACTGCGTAATGCGGATGTGTTGACGCTGAAGTCACCGCCGCAGCGCGTGACACTGGAGTTGAAAGGCTGCCCGGTGGATGCTGACGGTTTCTGCCCGGTAGAGAAATTTAACGGTGTACTGAATAACGCGGCGAAGTAAACGAAAACGCCCCCGCTCAGCGGGGGCAGTGTGGTCAGACGTTTCTGCGTTCGATGGTTTGTTCGCCCCAGAACAGCGCGTCTTTATCCGTTTTGCCGAAAGCCAGGGACAGCACTTCATCGCTGCCTTCTTCCCAGATTTTCTCCGCCAGCTTTTCATCGTATTTTGCGACTTCAAAAATGGCTTCCGCAATTTCAGGTGAGGTATTGCGCAAACTGGCCCATTCGCCAACGCGATGCGCTTTTGATTCCTGTGTAGGCATAACACTCCTCCTTACAGAAGATTAACCTTTGAGTTTAACGGCCAGACCGGCGACATGCTGGCCCTGATAACGGGCAATCGCCAGTTCTTCCTGGCTTGGCTGGCGTGAACCGTCGCCGCCTGCAATCGTGGTTGCGCCATACGGTGTACCGCCGCGCACTTGTGACACATCAAACAGTTCTTGTGCGGCATAGCCAATCGGCACAATCACCATGCCGTGGTGGGCAAGGGTGGTCCAGAATGAGGTGATGGTTTGTTCCTGGCCGCCGCCGGTACCGGTCGAACTGAACACGCTGCCGAGTTTGCCGTACAGCGCACCAGAAGCCCAAAGGCCGCCGGTCTGATCGAGGAAGGTACGCATCTGCCCGGCCATGTTGCCAAAGCGGGTGGGGGTGCCAAAAATAATGGCATCGTAATCAGCCAGTTCCTGCGGGGTCGCAATGGGAGCGGTATGGGTTTTACCGCCCGCTTTGGCGAAGACTTCGGCCGACATGGTTTCCGGCACTCGCTTCACCGTCACTTCTGCGCCATCCACTTTATTGACGCCTTCCGCCACGGCTGCGGCGAGGGTTTCAATGTGTCCGTACATGGAATAGTAAAGCACCAGAATTTTTGCCTTTCCACTCATAGCGTTGTTCTCCGTAATGACACTGTGTTTTAACAAGAGACTCCTGAAAGTGTTGGTCACAGACCGGGGATGGTCAACTTTCTGGCCGTAATTAAACGCAGCCGGGCAGACGCTGAAGTGGCACGTAGAGTTGCCGCTTCGCTTCTGAGACGATTTCCCTTAATTTCAATTAGTTCAGTCAATTATACGGCGCTGAAGGATCGTTTCTCTTTGTAGCAAAATGACACACTTTCCCGGCCCGGGTTTTCATAAGGTATAAGAAGTGCTTATCAATGTCGTTACGTTTTTCTCACCCTTTCAGCCTGGTGCATGTTGCAGGATATTACGGTGGGCTGGTGGAATAAGCGGCTTCCACTAAGCTTAGTTCCACGCGGCAGAAACAAGGGGCAACCCGCAGCCGCGTAGTGGAATCTTCCACATTAACGTAATGCAATATGATGTCTGAACAACTGGAGGTCCGTAATGGCAAACCATCGTGGCGGTTCAGGGAATTTTGCTGAAGACCGCGAAAGAGCATCAGAAGCAGGTCGTAAAGGTGGCCAGCACAGCGGGGGGAACTTCAAGAACGATCCTCAGCGCGCCTCTGAAGCTGGCAAAAAAGGGGGAAAAAACAGCCACGGCAGTCATCGTAACAGCTAGTGGCCTGACGCCGTAAGATGTGGCGACCTGAGCCCCATCCCTCCCCGCCGCCGGGTTTCCCGGCGGTTTTTCATTTCTGGCATTTTCTCCTGTAATTCATAACCATGATGAATGTTTCTTGCAGCCCATCACGGCTGAAGGCACACTGATGCGCTGAAACTTCGCGTGGCGGTCACATGTCCTTTCTCTCTCGTTATCAATTCTCTATCAAGCCTCAGGAAGCGCTCCTGATCGTCATCACCATGTTCTGGGGTGGGACCTTCCTTGCCGTGCAATATGCCGTGACGCTAAGCGATCCGTTTTTCTTTGTCGGCCTGCGTTTTGCCACGGCTGCTCTGGCGGTTGGGGCTTTGTCGTTCCGTTTGTTGCGTGGGTTGACCCGGCTTGAACTGAAAGCAGGCGTGTCGATAGGCATTGCGATTGCCATGGGCTACAGCCTGCAAACCTGGGGCTTGCAGACTATTTCGAGCAGTAAATCCGCCTTCATCACCGCTATGTATGTGCCGCTGGTGCCTTTGCTGCAATGGCTTTGTCTGGGGCGCGTTCCGGGGTTGATGTCCTGCACCGGGATTGCACTGGCGTTTATCGGGCTGATTTTGCTTGCCGGGCCGGAAGGCAACATGCTGGCGCTGGGGGCAGGGGAGCTGATTACGCTCACCGGGGCCATCGCGATTGCGGCGGAAATCATCCTGATCAGCGCCTGGGCCGGGAAAGTCGACGTGCGAAGAGTCACCGTCGTCCAGCTTGCCACGGCCTCGCTGGTGGCCTTTATCGCCATGGTGCCTGCGGGCGAATCGGTGCCTGATTTCTCGCCAGGGCTGCTTATTGTCGCGCTTGGGTTGGGTATCTTCAGCGCCATTATTCAGGTGGTGATGAACTGGGCGCAGCGTAGTGTCTCGCCGACACGAGCCACGGTGATTTATACTGGCGAACCGGTCTGGGCAGGCATCTTTGGGCGAATGGCCGGCGAGCGTTTACCGATGCTGGCACTGCTGGGCGGTTTGTTTATCGTCGCTGGCGTGTTGGTCAGCGAACTTAAATTTAAGAAGAAAAAGGCGGTTCTGCCTGCCAGTGAAAGCACCGCACCACAGGAATAAGGAGCATCCAGATGACGCAGAATGGGGTGAAAAAAACCGGAAAGCGCACTCAGGCGGTCAGCGCCAAAAAAGAGGCGATCCTGGCTGCGGCCTTAACCACCTTTTCGCAGTTCGGCATTCATGGCACGCGCCTGGAACAAGTGGCAGAGCTTGCCGGAGTGTCGAAAACCAATCTGCTTTATTACTTTCCCTCAAAGGAAGCGCTGTATGTGGCGGTGATGCGCAATATTCTCGATATCTGGCTCGCCCCGTTGCGAGCCTTTCGGCAAGAGTTCACGCCGCTGGTGGCGATTGGCGAATACATCCGCCTCAAGCTTGAGGTGTCGCGCGATTATCCTGAAGCGTCACGGTTGTTCTGCCTGGAGATGTTGCAGGGCGCACCATTGTTAATGGCTGAGTTGACCGGGGATTTAAAATCCCTTGTTGCAGAGAAGTCGGCGATTATCTCAGGCTGGGTTGCGGAGGGAAAACTTGCGCCCGTCGACCCCAATCACCTGATTTTCATGATTTGGGCAGCGACCCAGCACTATGCGGATTTCGCCACCCAGGTGGAAGCGGTAACCGGAAAAAACTTGCAGGATGAAGCCTTTTTCCAGCAAACCGTTGAGAACGTCCAGCGGATGATTATCGAAGGCATTCGCTTGCGTTAATGGGCTGGTGGAAGCGGGCAGCTCATATCACCTTCCTCGCAGTTCAGCAGAGATTCCAGCCATGCGGTGCGTTCAACCGTTTTGTCGGTCAGACACTGGGCGTGGATCATCGGCTGAATGCTGCCCCCTTCGGTGCCGGAGCTTATCAACGCACAATCGGCATCGCGCAGGGCAATCCATTTTTGTTGCGCGGTTTTCAGTAACGTTTTGGTCGCTTCCGGCGCACGTTTCATGGCAGTGCCGTAGGCGGCATTCAGTTTACCGTCTGCGGCTTTTAACTGATTGACTGTGCAGGTCGTCATATCGGCTTGCGTCTTCGCATTATCGCAGTCGTCTGCCAGTGCTGCGCTGCTCAGCAACAGGATGCTCGCACCCAATAGTAATCCTTTCATTTTTCCCCCGAGCGGTGGTTATTGCCCGGTGGCGGCGATGCCTTACCGGGCCTACGGGACGTGGTGTTGTAGGCCCGGCAAACGCAGTGCCGCCGGGCAGTTTAGAGGATTAATTAATCACACCTTTAGCCGATTGTCATCAGGCTGGCGTTGCCCCCGGCCGCGGCCGTATTGACGCTCAGCGAGCGTTCAACGTACAGGCGTTCCAGCAGCAGATTGGTTTCCCCGCGAGCAAAGCCCTGAACGGAAATAATCGCCCCGTCACGCGCCGCGACCTGCTGGCAAAGTTCGCGCAGCTGGTCTGAGTCACCGTGGTAGATAACCGCGTCGAAATCGGCGTTAGCTATCTGCGCACTGGCTGCGAAACGAATACGTTCGCTGACAGCTTTCGGCAGTTGCTTAGCCAGAGCACGTTGCAGGCTTTCTTCCGGCCACAGCACTTCGCTGCCGACAGCCGTGACTGCCGCCAGTTGTGCCAGTGCATCTTCTTCGTTATCGGCGATGCAAAGCACGCGCTCACGCGGCATCAGCGTCCAGGTGTTACGTTCCCCGGTTGGGCCTGGAAGTAAACGCTGTGTCCCGGCCTGAGCCAGTTCACCATAACGGTCGCATAAGGATTGCAGAGCAGGGCGATTTGCTCCCCATTCACGCAGCGCACTCAGCGGTTGTTCCAGCAGCGTTTTCAGCTGAGCATCCACCGGGTGTTCGGCATCCTGGCGATTCAGCGTGGTCAGCAGAGCATCATCAGGACGGCTGGACAGCAGACGATAGAGATACATCGGGCCGCCTGCTTTCGGGCCAGTACCGGACAAGCCTTCGCCGCCAAACGGCTGCACGCCAACGACAGCGCCAACCATATTGCGGTTTACGTACAGGTTGCCGACGTTGGCGCTGCCCGTCACTTGCGCGATGGTTTCGTCGATACGGGTGTGCACGCCAAGGGTCAGGCCATAACCAGACGCATTGATTTGCCCGACTAACTTCTCCAGCTCGTTACGGCTGTAGCGCACCACGTGCAGCACCGGGCCGAAGACTTCTTTTTGCAGCTCGTCGAAGCTCTCCAGCTCAATCAGCGTTGGCGGCACGAAGGTACCGTGTGCCCATTCGCGGCGATCGTCGCTGACATCACGAGCGCTCTGGAACACCGGACGGCCTTTGGTACGTAAAGCCTGGATATGACGCTCAATGTTGCCTTTGGCTTCAGCATCAATCACCGGGCCAATGTCGGTTGTCATGCGGCCTGGGTTACCCATGCGGCATTCAGCCATTGCGCCTTTCAGCATGGTCAGCGTGTGGTCGGCGATGTCTTCTTGCAGGCAGAGCACGCGCAGGGCAGAACAACGTTGTCCGGCGCTGTCGAAGGCCGACGCGAGCACATCGATAACGACCTGTTCAGTCAGGGCAGAAGAATCGACGATCATCGCGTTCATCCCGCCGGTTTCCGCGATAAGCGGTGTCGGGCGGCCTTGAGGATCGAGGCGAGTAGCGATATTGCGCTGTAACAGCGTGGCGACTTCGGTTGACCCGGTGAACATCACACCGCGTACGCGATTGTCGGATGTCAGCTGCGCGCCCACGGTTTCACCGCGGCCAGGCAGAAGTTGCACTACGCCCGCCGGGACGCCAGCTTCCAGCAAAATATTGATCCCCTGAGCGGCAATCAGTGGTGTTTGTTCGGCAGGTTTTGCCAGCACGCTGTTTCCGGCGGCCAGGGCTGCGGCAATCTGGCCGGTAAAGATGGCCAGCGGGAAGTTCCACGGGCTGATACACACCACCGGGCCCAGCGGGCGGTGCGTTTCGTTAGCGAAGTCATTGCGAACCTGACCGGCATAATAGTGCAGGAAGTCGACGGCCTCGCGGACTTCGGCGATGGCATTCGAGAAGGTTTTCCCGGCTTCGCGCACCAGAATGCCCATCAGCGGCTGCATCTGGCCTTCCATCAGCACGGCAGCGCGTTCAAGAATGGCGGCACGTTCCTGCGGTGGCGTCGCAAACCAGATAGGCGCGCTATTCACCGCGTTTTCCAGCGCTTGCTCAACTTCCTGCTCAGTGGCATCGCGTGCATAACCGACGATATCTTTCGGTTCAGCCGGGTTAACCACCGGGCTCATGTCACCATCAGCCGTTGGCTGCTCCAGAATCGGTTTGGCCTGCCACTTCTGCAAAGCACTATTCAGCAATGAAGAGGAGAGGGACGCCAGACGGTGTTCGTTCGCCAGATCCAGACCGGCAGAGTTCGAACGGTCTTCGCCGTACAAATCACGCGGCAGAGGGATTTTCGGATGCGGTAAGCCAGCCTGACCTTCCTGCTGGGCCATTTTCTCGACCGCAGAAACCGGGTCGGCAACCAGTTCATCCAGCGGCAGCGTGTTGTCGGCGATGCGGTTGACGAACGAGGTGTTCGCGCCGTTTTCCAGCAGACGGCGTACCAGATAGGCCAGCAGGGTTTCGTGCGTGCCGACAGGGGCATAAATGCGGCAAGGGCGGTTCAGTTTGCCGTCGGCTACTTTCCCAACCACTTGCTCATACAGCGGTTCACCCATTCCGTGCAGACACTGGAACTCGTACTGACCCGGATAGTAGTTCTGGCCTGCCAGTTGATAAATCGCTGCCAGCGTATGGGCGTTATGCGTCGCGAACTGCGGATAAATCAGGTTCGGCACGCCAAGCAGTTTTTTCGCGCAGGCAAGGTAGGACACGTCGGTATACACCTTGCGGGTATAGACCGGATAACCTTCCAGACCGTCCATCTGGGCGCGTTTGATTTCGCTGTCCCAGTACGCGCCTTTCACCAGGCGGATCATCAGGCGGCGACGGCTGCGGGTGGCGAGATCGATAAGATAATCAATCACGAACGGACAACGTTTCTGGTAGGCCTGGATCACGAAACCAATGCCGTTCCAGCCCGCCAGCTCTGGCTCGAAGCAGAGTTTTTCCAGCAGGTCGAGGGAGATTTCCAGACGGTCCGCTTCTTCGGCATCGATGTTAATGCCGATGTCGTACTGGCGTGCCAGCAGGGTCAGGGATTTCAGGCGTGGGTAAAGCTCTTCCATCACACGGTCGTACTGCGCGCGGCTGTAGCGTGGGTGCAGGGCGGAAAGTTTAATCGAGATGCCCGGGCCTTCATAAATGCCACGCCCGTTGGAGGCTTTGCCGATCGAGTGGATCGCCTGCTGATAGGACACCATATACGCCTGCGCATCGGCGGCGGTCAGCGCGGCTTCACCCAGCATATCGTATGAGTAGCGGAAGCCTTTCTCTTCCAGCTTACGGGCGTTGGCCAGCGCTTCGGAAATGGTTTCACCGGTGACGAACTGCTCGCCCATCAGGCGCATCGCCATATCCACACCTTTGCGGATCAGCGGTTCGCCGCTCTTACCGATAATGCGGTTCAGGGAGCGAGAGAGGCTGGCTTCGTTATGAGTCGACACCAGTTTGCCGGTGAACAACAGACCCCAGGTGGCGGCGTTCACGAACAGGGAAGGGCTACGGCCAATGTGCGAATGCCAGTTGCCGTTGCTGATTTTGTCGCGGATCAGCGCATCACGCGTCGCTTTGTCCGGAATACGCAGCAGCGCTTCCGCCAGGCACATCAGCGCCACGCCTTCCTGAGAAGACAGGGAGAATTCCTGCAACAGGCTTTGCACCATGCCGGCACGACCGCTGGCGGTTTTCTGGTTACGCAGTTTTTCAGCCAGTTGATAAGCGAGCTTATGCGCCTGTTCAGCGACGTTCTGCGGCAAACGAGCCTGCTCCAGCAGCATCGGCACAGCATCGGTTTCGGCACGACGCCAGGCGGCGGTAATGGCTGAACGGGTGACGGACTGCGGCAGAATTTGCTCGGCGAACTCGAGGAACGGCTGGTGGTTTTCTTCCACCTGCAGCTGGCCTTCATCGCTCTCATTGGCGGCTCCGGAAAGCAGCGCAGGCAGCTCCGGCAAGGCGTCGTCGTTTTCCAGTTTTTCCAGATAGTTAAAAATGGCTTGTTTAATCAGCCAGTGCGGCGTGCGGTCAATGCGGGTGGCCGCGCTTTTGATACGTTCGCGCGTAGCGTCGTCAAGCTTAACACCCATCGTGGTGGTGCCCATGACAGAAACTCCTGTTGTGCGGTTGTTGCTTCGTTGGTTGCACAGAAATATCTATCATGTTGCAACTTTGCGCAACCATGTTAAGTGTGACGGCGCCAGCAATCAGGAAAAGCAATGGCTTGTTAAAGGCTTTTAACAATAAAAATCACGCTAAGAATAATGATTCTGCCCAGGTTTTATGCGGTGCTTAACACTTTTTAAAGGTGCAACCCGGAAAAGCGTGAGCGAGTGCAACCTATAGAAAATTGCTCTGTTTGCCGGGATGTAATATCTGTAAATGCAGTGTTAAATCGTTTGTGAATAAATTCCGCTTACGGCAGGATACCCCCCGCCCGTAATAAAGAACCTGATTCTTCGTTCCGGATTCAGGGATAAAAAAGCGACACTGGAGAGTATTTTATGGCTAGTACACCGATGGTGGTGACGTTCCTTATTTATATTTTAGGCATGATCCTGATTGGGTTTATTGCATGGCGTTCGACGAAAAACTTTGACGATTATATTCTGGGTGGCCGTAGCCTTGGGCCCTTCGTGACCGCGCTGTCTGCGGGGGCATCGGATATGAGCGGCTGGCTGTTAATGGGCCTGCCGGGTGCCATTTTCATTTCTGGTATTTCCGAAAGCTGGATTGCCATCGGCCTGTGTGTTGGCGCATGGATTAACTGGAAACTGGTGGCCGGTCGTCTGCGTGTTCACACCGAAGCGAACAATAATGCACTGACTCTGCCGGATTATTTTACTGGCCGTTTTGAAGATAACAGCCGCGTGCTGCGTATTATCTCCGCGCTGGTTATATTGCTGTTCTTCACCATCTATTGTGCTTCCGGCATTGTGGCGGGGGCGCGTCTGTTTGAAAGTACCTTCGGCATGAGCTACGAAACCGCATTGTGGGCGGGCGCAGCAGCGACGATTCTCTACACCTTTATTGGTGGCTTCCTCGCCGTCAGCTGGACTGACACCGTGCAGGCGAGCCTGATGATTTTCGCCCTGATCCTCACGCCGGTGATTGTTATCTTCACCGTGGGCGGCTTCGGCGATTCACTGGAAGTCATCAAGCAGAAAAGCATCGAAAACGTCGACATGCTGAAAGGTCTGAACTTCGTGGCGATCATCTCCCTGATGGGCTGGGGCCTGGGCTATTTCGGTCAGCCGCACATTCTGGCGCGTTTCATGGCGGCCGATTCCCATCACAGCATCGTGCATGCGCGTCGTATCAGTATGACCTGGATGCTTTTGTGCCTGGCGGGTGCGGTGTCCGTGGGCTTCTTCGGGATTGCGTTCTTCACCAACAACCCGCAGCTGGCAGGCGCGGTGAACCAGAACAGTGAGCGAGTGTTTATCGAGCTGGCGCAAATTCTGTTTAACCCTTGGGTCGCGGGTATTCTGCTGTCGGCGATTCTGGCGGCGGTCATGTCCACCCTGAGCTGCCAGCTGTTGGTCTGCTCAAGTGCGATTACCGAAGACCTGTACAAAGCTTTCCTGCGTAAAGGCGCGAGCCAAAAAGAACTGGTCTGGGTAGGGCGCCTGATGGTGCTGGCCGTGGCGCTGGTGGCGATTGCACTGGCAGCCAACCCAGAAAACCGCGTACTCGGTCTGGTGAGCTACGCCTGGGCAGGCTTCGGTGCGGCATTTGGCCCAGTGGTCCTGTTCTCCGTGATGTGGTCCCGCATGACGCGTAACGGCGCGCTGGCAGGCATGATCATCGGTGCCGTGACGGTTATCGTCTGGAAGCAGTTCGGCTGGCTCGGCCTGTATGAAATCATCCCTGGTTTCCTCTTCGGCAGCATCGGGATTGTGGTGTTCAGCCTGCTGAGCAAAGCCCCGTCTGCGTCAATGCAGAAACGTTTTGCTGACGCGGATGCGCATTATCATTCTGCGCCGCCGTCTAAGTTGCAGGCTGAGTAACTTCAGCTTCTTCTTTCAAGCCCGCGAATGCGGGCTTCAGATTGCTGACAAAGAAGGAAAAAGCGTGGTTTTTCCTTCTTTGTGGTGAGCAGCCGAAAATCAATGAATTGATTTTCCTTATTTTTTGTTCTGTCACCCATGACAAAACTTCATTCGTTAGAGGTTTGTCATCAGTCTCAAGCCCGCGAATGCGGGCTTTTTTCTTGCTAATAACCTGAAAATGCGCTGATTTCGCGTCGAGCATCGTCATATAAGCGCCAACAATCGACAAGGATACTGTCGACATAGCGGTGGCGGCCATGGTGAACAGACGACGAGAGGAGAGGTCGCCCAGCACGCCAAGGAAAATAAACGCCAGGCCTTTTGGGCTCATGCCACCAAATACAAAGTCGCTGCCTTCGGCTGAGAATTTCAGCAGAGACTCGAAGACCCCGGAGACGCTTTTAATCAGCGTTAAGCCGCTTTCCGCGTGCAGGAAAAAGAAGGCCAGCGCGATTTCAATCACGATCAGTTGCAGGATGTAGCGAATGCGAATGGTTTTGCGGTCAAAACTGACCAGCCAGGCGAGCGCGAGGATCACCACAAGCGCCAGCAGGAAGTGCAGAATAGTAGCCATTTCATGTATTTTACAGGTAAACGGGGCGCATATTTAGCCACAGCGCAGCGGCCACGTAAACGATTACCTGTTAACAACAGTAGATTAAATGCTTCGCCTGATAACGATATCCGGCGCAACTTTTTACAACCTGACATCATTCTGCGCACATTTCACTTGTGTTTCTTTTCGTCGTAATGATAATCACTATCACTCATATTTACGAAACTTTGCATCGATTGACTGCGGTTCACACTGAAGGGTTTCAGGCATGTTTGTTCCATTTCTCATTATGTTACGCGAAGGGCTGGAGGCGGCGCTGATTGTCAGCCTGATTGCCAGCTATCTGAAACGCACGCAGCGGGGCCGCTGGATCGGGGTGATGTGGATTGGCGTGTTTCTCGCCGCCGCGCTGTGCCTGGGTCTGGGCATTTTCATCAATGAAACCACCGGCGAATTTCCGCAGAAACAGCAGGAGATGTTCGAGGGGATCGTGGCGGTTATCGCGGTCTTTATCCTGACCTGGATGGTGTTCTGGATGCGCAAAGTGTCGCGCAATGTGAAGAAACAGCTGGAAGAAGCGGTGGATAACGCGTTGCAGAAGGGCAACAACCACGGCTGGGCGTTGATCCTGATGGTCTTTTTCGCCGTCGCGCGTGAAGGGCTGGAATCCGTGTTTTTCCTGCTGGCGGCATTCCAGCAAGATCTCGGGATCTGGCCTCCGCTCGGCGCAATGCTGGGTCTCGCCACCGCGGTGGTGCTGGGCTTTATGCTCTACTGGGGCGGCATTCGCCTGAACCTGGGCGCGTTCTTCAAATGGACCAGCCTGTTTATTCTGCTGGTGGCTGCCGGGCTTGCGGCAGGGGCCATTCGCGCCTTCCATGAAGCGGGTTTGTGGAACCACTTCCAGGATGTGGCGTTCGATCTCAGCAACACCCTGTCGACACATACGCTTTTTGGGACGCTGCTCGAAGGTATCTTCGGCTACCAGGAAGCCCCAAGCGTCAGCGAAGTGGCAGTCTATTTTATCTATCTGATTCCGGCGTTGGTGCTGTTCGCGCTCCCGCCACGTGTGGCGTCGGCACCTTCGCGCAGTGCACCATAATGGCTTACTTAGTTACAACATACTTTTTGAAAGGGATGGATCATGACGATTAATTTCCGCCGTAGTGCGCTGCAGCTGGGTATCGCTGCGCTGTTCTCTTCTGCTTTTTATGCTCAGGCTGCGGACGTTCCGCAGGTGCAGGTCACGGTAAACGACAAACAGTGTGAGCCGATGAGCATCACCGTGAACGCGGGCAAAACCCAGTTCATCATCCAGAACCACAGCCAGAAAGCGCTGGAGTGGGAAATTCTCAAAGGCGTGATGGTGGTGGAAGAGCGTGAAAACATCGCGCCAGGCTTTACCCAAAAACTGACCGCCAATCTGCAGCCTGGCGAGTACGAAATGACCTGCGGCCTGCTGACCAATCCAAAAGGCAAGCTGACGGTGAAAGGTGAAGCCACCGCCGATGCCGCTAAAGCGGATGCCGTGCTTAGCCTGGGTGAAGCGATTACCGCCTACAAAGCTTACGTAACCGCTGAAACCGCTGAGCTGGTAAAAGGGACTCAGGCCTTTACCGATGCGGTGAAAGCAGGGGACATCGAAAAAGCGAAAGCCCTGTACGCACCAACTCGTCAGCACTACGAGCGTATCGAACCTATCGCCGAACTGTTCTCTGATCTCGACGGCAGCATCGATGCCCGTGAAGACGACTACGAGAAGAAAGCCGAAGATCCGAAATTCACCGGTTTCCACCGTCTGGAGAAAGCCCTGTTTGGCGATAACTCCACGAAAGGGATGGAAAACTACGCGACCCAGTTGAACACCGACGTGCAGGAACTGCAAAAACGCATCAGCGAACTGGCCTTCCCACCGTCAAAAGTGGTGGGTGGCGCTGCTGGTCTTATCGAAGAAGTAGCGGCCAGCAAAATCAGCGGTGAAGAAGACCGTTACAGCCACACCGATCTGTGGGACTTCCAGGCCAACGTCGATGGCGCCCAGAAAATTGTCGACCTGCTGCGTCCTCAGTTGCAGAAAGAAAACAGCGCACTGCTGGCAAAAGTGGATGCCAACTTTAAGAAAGTCGACACCATTCTGGCGAAGTACAAGACCAAAGACGGCTACGAGACGTATGACAAGCTGACCGATGCGGATCGCAATGCACTGAAAGGGCCAATCACTACGCTTGCAGAAGATCTGGCGCAGCTTCGCGGAATTCTCGGACTGGACTAAGAGTCATGGCAGACAGCAAACAGCACGACGTGACCGAGCCGTCTCGTCGTCGCTTACTGAAAAATATTGGCGCGCTGGGAGGCGCGCTGGCGCTGACCGGGGGTTGCCCGGTCGCCCACGCGGCTAAACCGCAAAGTGCGCCGGGGACGTTGTCTCCGGACGCGCGCATGGAAACGCAGCCGTTTCATGGTCTGCATCAGGCGGGCGTGCTGACCCCACAGCAGGCTTCAATGATGATTGTCGCTTTCGATGTGCTGGCGAGCGATAAAGAGGACCTGCAGCGTCTGTTTAAGCTGCTGACCGACAGAATAACGTTCCTGACTACCGGGGGCCCGGCTCCGGACACGCCCAACCCGCGCCTGCCGCCGATGGATTCCGGTATTCTCGGGCCTTACATTGCCCCGGATAACCTGACCATCACCGTTTCCGTGGGTCAGTCGCTGTTCGACGAACGCTTCGGTCTGGCCGCGCTTGCGCCGAAAAAGCTGCAACGGATGACGCGTTTCCCTAATGATTCGCTGGATGCCGCGCTTTGTCACGGCGATGTGTTGCTGCAAATTTGCGCCAATACTCAGGACACCGTCATTCACGCGCTACGCGATATTATCAAGCACTCGCCAGATTTGCTCAGTGTGCGCTGGAAGCGGGAAGGGTTTATCTCTGACCACGCTGCGCGCAGCAAAGGCAAAGAAACACCGGTCAATCTGCTGGGCTTTAAAGATGGCACTGCCAACCCTGACAGCAGCAATGCAAAGCTGATGGACAACATTGTCTGGGTGACTGAAGGGCAGGGGGAACCCGCGTGGAGTGTCGGCGGTTCCTATCAGGCTGTACGCATCATTCAGTTCCATGTGGAGTTCTGGGATCGCACGCCGCTCAAAGAGCAGCAGACGATTTTCGGCCGCGATAAGCACTCAGGCGCGCCGCTCGGCATGAAGCATGAACACGATGTGCCGGATTACGCCAAAGACCCGAACGGAGACGTTATCGCGCTGGATAGCCATATTCGTCTGGCGAACCCACGTACCCCGGAAACGGAGTCCAGCCTGATGATGCGCCGTGGTTATAGCTATTCGCTGGGCGTCACTAACTCCGGGCAACTGGAGATGGGGCTGCTGTTTGTCTGCTATCAGCACGACCTGGAGAAAGGCTTCCTGACCGTGCAAAAACGGCTGAATGGCGAAGCGCTTGAGGAATACATCAAGCCTATCGGCGGCGGCTACTTCTTTGTTTTACCGGGTGTAAAAGACCCGAAAGGCTATCTCGCGCAGTCTCTGCTGGAAGCCTGAATGCCATAGATATTGCCCGATGGCGGCGTTGCCTTATCGGGCCTACAAGTCAGGTAGGCCCGTGCAAACGCAGTGCTGCTGGGCAAGATACAACTCGATACCAATAATTTCCTGCCTAATTGTTTCATCCGCTCACAATTTTCCCTTCGCAGTATTATCATTTTTTCCTCTTTGCAGGCTGTTGAAATACTTGTGTAATATTTCTGTCAGATGCTGATTGTGGCTGCAATGGGAATCGCCAGTTATCTTTAAGTAAAAAATATGTTGCATTAATGATAATTGTTGATGTACTTATTAGAAAAGCGGTAGTTCCCGGCAGTGATGGTTCACTTAGGAGATCGCTAATGACAGGGTCCTGTACTGGACAGAAAAGCAAACATAACCGCACGACCCAGCGCGGAGGCGACACCTCCGGCAGCGATTTCTTCACCACTACATTCTCCCCTTCAGCAATAACTCATGAGTTTACCGATGTGATACGCGGTGCGCGTAGTCGCGTCATCACGTCAAATCAACCGGCAAGCAATGGCTTACAAGGAAGCCAAACCTCAGACGTTCGTGCGCATAATCGTGCCGACAGGGGCACGTGTAATGTTGACCAACAACTCAAGGTGCTATCCATGGGAAGACAAAAAGCAGTGATCAAAGCTCGTCGCGAAGCAAAACGTGTGCTGAGACGGGATTCACGGAGCCATAAACAACGTGAAGAAGAATCGGTCACCTCGCTTGTGCAGATGAGTGGCGTAGAAGCAATTGGCATGGCGCGGGACAGCCGTGATACTTCACCAATTGAAGCTCGCAATGAAGCTCAGGCGCACTACCTGAATGCTATCGAGAGTAAACAACTGATTTTCGCCACCGGTGAAGCAGGGTGTGGGAAGACCTGGATCAGCGCGGCGAAAGCGGCAGAAGCCCTGATTCATAAGGATGTGGACAGGATAATCGTGACCCGTCCGGTTCTGCAGGCCGATGAAGATCTCGGCTTCTTACCCGGAGACATATCCGAGAAGTTTGCCCCTTATTTCCGCCCGGTGTACGACGTGCTGGTGAGAAGATTAGGGGCATCCTTCATGCAATACTGCCTGCGCCCGGAGATTGGCAAGGTGGAGATCGCGCCGTTCGCCTATATGCGCGGACGTACATTTGAAAATGCCGTCGTGATTCTGGACGAGGCCCAGAACGTGACAGCCGCGCAAATGAAGATGTTCCTGACGCGCCTCGGGGAGAACGTGACCGTCATCGTCAATGGCGACATCACCCAGTGTGACCTTCCACGGGGTGTTCAGTCCGGCCTGAGCGATGCGCTGGCACGTTTTGAAGAGGACGAGATGATCGGTATCGTCCGCTTTACCTCTGATGACTGCGTGCGATCCGCGCTCTGCCAGCGTACGTTACACGCCTACAACTGAGTGTTGCTTTCCTTGATAACAAAGCCCGGGAAACCGGGCTTTGCTGTTTTTGTGCCGGGCAGAAAGGCAAAAGCAGCACGATACAGTTCCCCCTCCATTTAGGGAGAAGGTTTGGGAGAGTGGGAGCAGGCCGCAGAGGAGTAATTTGTAGCCCCGGTAAGCGTAGCGCCACCGGGGGATGTCACTCGGCACATCCATGTACCTCGCCCTGCGGGTGGCTGTAGGCCATGCTGAACGGCTATCCTGGCGTTCAGTCGAACCCCGGTCGGTGGTTCTCATCCCCCCGCAGGCTGTGCCACAGGCGAAAAAAAAGCCCGTACTTTCGTACGAGCTCTTCTTCAAATATGGCGGTGAGGGGGGGATTGACTCGCTGCGCTCGCCCTTCGGGCAGCCCATCCGCAAGCGGCTGGTCTGTCCAACTGGCTGAAGCCAGTTGTCGAACCCCGGTCGGCGGTTCTTATCCCCCCAAGGCGTGCAGAAAATGCAAATAAAAATGCCCAGCTGTTAACTGGGCACTCTCATTAAATATGGCGGTGAGGGGGGGATTGACTCGCTGCGCTCGCCCTTCGGGCAGCCCATCCGCGAGCGGCTGGTCTGTCCAACTGGCTGAAGCCAGTTGTCGAACCCCAGTCGGCGGTTCTCATCCCCCCCAAGGCGTGCAGAAAATGCAAATAAAAATGCCCAGCTGTTAACTGGGCACTCTCATTAAATATGGCGGTGAGGGGGGGATTCGAACCCCCGATACGTTGCCGTATACACACTTTCCAGGCGTGCTCCTTCAGCCACTCGGACACCTCACCATATTGTATTGCTGCCTTCCTCTTGGGGGGCAACGGGGCGCTACTATAGGGAGTTGGGCGTAGACGGTCAAGAATAATTTCTTTGTTTTGGTTCGTTAGGTTAAGCAATGTACATCCTTGCACTTTTGCACCGTCTGGTCCCCTCTCCCTTGAGGGAGAGGGGACCAGACGATGATGATAATGACGTTCGGCAACGAAAGTTTTTCCTGATGGCGCTTCGCTTATCAGGCCTACGACAGATTGAGGTTTTGTAGGTCAGGTAAGCGAAGCGCCACCTGACAGAGGGATGACTCGGCCCACCCGCAGGCGAAAAAGAACCCGTACTTTCGTACGAGCTCTTCTTAAAATATGGCGGTGAGGGGGGGATTGACTCGCTGCGCTCGCCCTTCGGGCAGCCCATCCGCGAGCGGCTGGTCTGTCCAACAAGCTAAAGCTTGTTGTCGAACCCCAGCGGGGCTTCTCATCCCCAGGTGGAGAGGGGTAAAAGAAAAGGGTCTGTACAAAGTACAGACCCTTTCAGACTGCTGACGAACCCCGCGTTTTTCGTGGGGTTCTGTTTTATGAGCGACCGCAGGTCGCGATCGCGATATTTTTTCTCATCCCTCTGTTTTCGCGCTCACCCGACCTTTCCGGCCTCACATATCCCTCATAAGCGGCCTTTAACACCCAAAAAAGCCAGTAAAGAAGCGCCAGCAGCGCCATCTTCTTCATATTCTGCGCTGTCGCTGCAAGCCAGCACTGTATCTGTACCTTCCGCAACCCACGATACCGCGCATACCGGTGACCGTGGTGCTGTTTCGCATCCGCGAAGCTGCGCTCCACCGTCTCCTTGCGTCGCGCGTACACCTTTTTGCCCCATGTCGTCAGCCGCAGTTCATCCGCCTTCTCCCTGGCCTCTTCCCACACGTGCCG
>NZ_JBLFJW010000046.1:0-27529 GCF_047713085.1 Pantoea sp. sgz302252 | reverse complement strand
AAGAGAAGGATTAATTGAGCGCGGGATTGTGGTGTTGGACCACCACAATCCCGCTCACCACAGGCAACTAAACAGGAGTTGATCATGGCTGAGAAGCATTCTACGGCAGAACGGAAGATTTCCAAAACGCAGCGCCGCTACAGCGTCGGGTATATTACCGCGCGGCACGCCGACCCCAAAACATTCCGGACGCGCTATTATTCCCGCCATCCGAGTCTGATGCTTAAAGGCGACTGGCTGAAGGAAGCGGGATTTGAGACCGGGACTGGGGTGACGGTGAAAATATCGGATGGCGTGCTGACGATTATTGCGGATACCAGTGAAGTGCAGGCGCTGAAGGCTGAACTTTGCCAGTTTAAACAGGCGGCTATGGGGATGAAGGCGCTGGTTGCTTAGCGGATTGAAGAGAATAAAAGAGCCGGGAGTGTTTAACATCTCCCGGCTTGGGTGTGATTCATGAAAATGAGAAATTATATTAATTGCGTTGAGGGACTAATGCAAACAAAGCATTTTGACCTAAGTAATTCTCAATATAATGCCTTGTTTTTTCAATGCTAGAGTGTACTAAATCAGCATTGGATTCCTTTGGGGTGCGTTCATAATACCAATTATCATAATTTTGCTCGATATTTCCATTGGTTAAAACAAAAACATCTCCGCCCAGCACTGCTACTCCCGATAATTCAAGTTTACGAAGGGCCTCTAAAGCATCGTTTCTGGGTAACGCCCAGTTATTAATCCCTAAATGTTCAAGGGAAACGCCAGTACTTAAAATTTTGTCTATTTCAGGAGAGTAAAAATATTTCATGATTCATTGCCCCGGATTAGGTTTAAATAGCCGATGGTTAATTTTACCATCAGGCTCTTTGATAAATTCAAATACCCCATCCTTACCTCGATATTGTCCTGGGATTTTTAAAAAATCTCTGACGACACCATCACCACCAGTGAGTTTAGTTACTGTTCCTGCATCTTGGAATGCCAGAACACTTTCAGGGAAACTATGCAAATCACCTGATTTCATTTGCGCAATTACTTTATCTGTATATTCAGTCCCAGCAAAAAAATCTTCTTTGCATAGTCCTAGTGGATCGATCCATCTAAGAGGATTTTTGACGTAACTGTAAGGATTAACTCCCCCCAGCAGCCCTATCGGGTCCGATGAGATGTACTGCCCCGTCTCGTAATCATAGTACCTGAACCGGTTGTAATGCAATCTCGATTCCGCATCCTCATATTGCCCCGGAAAACGTAACCGGCATGTGGGGACATCGTCCTTATTGATGCCTTCCTCACGGCCCCACAGCTGCTGTTTTCCTTGCCAGACAATGGTGCCGTCTTCGGTCAGCAGCTCCTGGATACGACCGACCGTATCTGTCACCGCATAGTGCAGTTGCCCTTTTTCATAACGCGCCAGCGGTGTAAAACTTCCTGGCTCGTATATCCAGCGAATGGCGCTTTCGTATTCTTGTTTACCATCAACGCCAACCGGAATTTCTTCCGTTAGCTGATCGCCGTTCCAGTGGAAGTCCATACCGGGTTTGTCGCGGTTGGTACAGCGTTTGCTGATTCGCCTGCCAAACGGGTCGTATTTGTATTCCCAGCGTTCGCCTTCAGGGGTTTCCAGTCCGGTCAGCTGGTTTTTTGCATCCCAGCGGTAGCGCCACTGCTGCGGACGATAGCCGCCTTTATCGACCAGCTTCTGTACTAGCCTGCCGTTAACATCGTATTTCCAGGTGATGTTGTGGGCATTCACTACCCTGACAAATTTCCCTTCTTCCGGTTTTCCCGTCTCCGGGTTGATGCGGTGTGTCGAGTGCCGCCAGCCTTTATGCTCTCTGGATATCACGCGTCCATGCTGTTGCTGCTGACAGGCCTCACTCTCCAGCACCTCATTGACCCAGGTCTGGCGGCGGGTGATGTTCAGGTTTTTGTCGTAGGTGAAGCGTTCCTCGTGCATCGGAACAGTCGTGCTGCCCGTCCAGGTGGCGTGACTTATCTGGTCATTCGCCGTCAGACTGTTGAACATGGAGCCGCGCAGCGAGTCCGCGATTGCTGTCAGGTTATACGCCTTGTCGTACAGCCACTGGCGCTGGAGGTTTTTGTGGCGGGTGTCCGGTTCGCTCTGGCTGCCTGCTCGTTGCTGCGTCAGCATCCCGGTCTGCGTGTAGCCCAGAGTCTGATAAAAACCGGTCTCGCTGCGGCGCGAGGTTTCCTGGCCGCGCAGGTCGTGCTCCAGGACCAGCGGGGTGTGGTCGTTCAGTTGCCAGGCTTTCAGCTCCCCCATCAGACCACGGGTGAAGCGCTCGCTAAGTCCGCCAGTGGTGCGCTGCGTGATGAAATCACGTTGTTCATCGTAACCATATTCCGTGCGCCTGCCATTCAGGGTCTCGGCGATGATTTTTCCGCTGTCGTCGTACTCATACGTGACGGTGGCATCGTCATTTTTCGCCTCCACCAGGCGGCACAGGGTGTCGTAGCGGAAGGTGGTGGCGCTGATAACGCGGTCGCTGTCGCCCTGTGTCACCTCTTCATCGGTGAGTTGGTCGGTCACGTTGTAGCGACGGTTGAGGTGCGTGCCGTCCGGGAAGGTGGTGCAGATACAGCGGCCTGCCACATCGTATTGATAGCGCAGCGTGCGGCCGGTGAAGTCAGTTTCGGCGATGAGCTGTCCGGCTTTATCGTATTCGAGGTGATACTGTTCGCCTGCGGCATTAGTAATACCACTCAGGCGGGTGAGTTTGTCGTAGCGACATACCAGGCGCTCGCCGTCGGGGCGGATGACCGCCGTCAGCAGGTCAAAGGCACCGTATTCATAGCGGGTGGTTTTGCCCTCGCCATCGGTGAAACTGGACTGGCGCTTCTCACTGTCCTGCTGCATCAGTTCGCGTACGCCGTCAGGGCGGTTGATTTCCTCGACGCAGCCCTGTGGCCCGGCATGACGCTGGCTGTGACGAAATTGCGTGGTGAAGCCCAGCGGGTCTTTGACACTCAGCAGACGGCCGAGAAAATCCTGTTCAGTGTACGTGACGCCGCCATCGGGGGCCGTTGTCTCGCGCACCTGGTGCAGGGCATCATGACTCCAGTGCCAGGTGGCCCCGCCGGGCAAAATGCGCGCCAGTAAATCGCCCTGTTCACTGTAGCTGAACTGCTGTTTTCGCCCCTGCGGGTCGGTGAGGCAGACCATGCTGCCCTGCTCGTCATACTCCCACTCCCAGACCT
Organism: Pantoea sp. sgz302252; assembly: GCF_047713085.1. Lineage (NCBI taxonomy): Bacteria > Pseudomonadati > Pseudomonadota > Gammaproteobacteria > Enterobacterales > Erwiniaceae > Pantoea > Pantoea sp. sgz302252. The sequence goes on along the minus strand of NZ_JBLFJW010000046.1, from coordinate 24,307 downwards.
GGTCTCCGGGGGCAGTCAGGCGCACAAGCTGTCCGGTCTCACTGTAGTCGTACCAGAGGCTGTAGCCGCCTGGCAGGGAGACGTGGCTGATATCGCCGTTACGGTTATAGTCATATTTGGTGGTGCGCCCGAGCGCGTCGGTACGTGACTGAAGTTGCGTGTTGTCCCAGACCGACTGCTCCTCGCGGCCCAGCGGGTCAATGCTGCGGGTGACCAGCCCGTCGTCGTTGTACCAGTAGCGGGTTTCTCCGCCTTCGGCATCAATATAGGTGGTGCAGTGCTCCGCATCGTCATAGACGAAGCGATCGTCGTAATAGCCTTCGGTGGACAGCGTGCTGATGGTGCGGCCCTGCACATCGTACTGAATATCGACGCAGGTTTTATCGGTGTCCCGCCAGCGGACCATAAACCCTTCGGCAGAATATTCATGCCATAAATGGGTGAACTGGAAGGTGTCGCATTCGGCGAGAAAACCCAGTTCATCGTAATGGCAGGTGACAAGGCGCTGACGCTGCGGCGTCACCAGATCAATGCTCACCAACTGAGCCTGCTGCCAGTCAAGCGAGAGCGTGTAGCCATCGCTGTGATGAATACTCGTCAGCAGACCATCGGTGCGGATGAAGTCGATGCGGTTGCCGTAGCGGTCATGCAGTGCAGACAGCAGATACGTGCCATTATCTGTCAGCGTAAACTGCTGCGTTTGCTGCGAACGGCGGTCGAACAGTGACAGCCCGTCGCGCAGGTTGCCGGACAGCCGGTAATGGGCCTGACGGTCATTCACAGCCTCACGGAACATGCCATCCTGCGGGATGGGGTAATAGAGCACCACACCTTCACCGTCAGTGAAGTGCAGATTATTGCCGTGCAGGGTCAGGGAGCATGACCACTCGTCTGTCCATTTGGGGCCGAAGATGCCGCTGCCTTTTGCCTGCGAGCGATAAAAACGGGAAAGTGACAGAGGGAGTGAACCCGGCAGGGAAAGCACGCTGAAGTGCTGGAGAAAATCACCGGTACCGGCATCGACGGGCTCACCGGGTTTGGTGCATAATCCGCTAAAAACGCCCTCTCCTTCATCTTCCAGTACTTTGACTTTCCCCTTGATGTTGGCGCCGTCCATATTAACGCCGCCTGCATTTCTCAACGAGAATGCTGCAGCCAGACTTTGTGCCGCCGTCATCATCCCCTTACCTTCGGCTGTATCCATGGCATTAAACGTTTCAAGCGCTTCGCCGCCAATCTGTTCAGCCATATTTCGTGCTGCTTCAGGCGTCGTGTTGTAATAACTGGACGAATTCAACATTGCCCCGATGGCCTGACTGTTCATCACGCCATCCGGGGTGTGGTCAGAGAAAAAAGTCTTAAGTGATTTCGCAATCCTCGTAGCTAATTCTGCCAGTGCGTCAGTTGCCTGCTGATGCGAATCAGGATCGCTTAGGGCATTGATGAAGGCTTGTTCTTCCGGGGTTTCAGGTTCTACTGCCGGATCTGCTGCACTGGCCGGCACGCTGGCAGCGGGCGGTTGCCCGATAATTAATCCGACAGTATTCCGGGCATTCATCCAGAATTGATCGTTATGTCGGAGAACAGGTTTACCACTCACGAAAAATGTAGAACTGGATCCCAGTGGCTCACAAATATCACCTACCGTCCCACTTTTAATGCCCTTTGCCACACCTGGCTTATCACCCTGAGTGTCAGGGATATAACTCTGAGCCAGCACCAGCACCGGACAGCTATTTGCCAATACTGAAGGGACCGTCAGAACCGAACTCCCCATGTCGGCAATGACCGGATAAGGGACGGGTGGCGTCGCAGGACCTATCGGGGTTTTACAGACATCCGGAGTGGTGCTGATAACCTTCCATGCCCCGTCCTGACGAGCAATATAATTTATCGCCATAATTGTTCACCACAGAATAAATATTAAGTGATGAAGTGTACGGGTGGAGTTCAAAAAACCATTTTGATATTAATCATGAAATAAGAAATAGCCATTCCACCTTACAATAGAGATATAATGACGATTAATAATGGAAATGAGTTCAATTAGTGCGAAGCATACAAGGAAAAAATAGTCTGAAATAAAACACAAATAAAACTTGTATAAAAAAGGCCGCATATTTTGCAGCCCTTTTAAATTTAACCCTTGCGACCAGGAAGCGTTTTCATCAACTCATCCGGGCTCACTGAAGCCACAATGCTTCCCGCGTGAGGCATCTTCAGAATGTGATTTTTGATTTTGCCGACCACGTGCATTTCACATGGACGGCAGTCAAATTTCAGCGTTAACACTTCATCGCCGTGCATCAACTGCATTGGCGTCGCTTTCCAGCTCTTGATATTGCCTTTTGCCTGTTTCGGGCAGAGGTTAAACGCAAAGCGCAGACAATGTTTGGTGATCATCACCGGCACATCGCCCTTCTCTTCATGCGCTTCATAAGCGGCATCAATCAGCTGCACGCCATAGCGATGGTAGAATTCACGCGCTTTATAGTTATAAACGTTAGATAAAAACGTCAGATGCGTTTCCGGGTAAACCGGGGCCGGAACCGCCACCGGTTTGCGGCTACCGCGCTGATAGGCCGCCATACGCTCGCTATCAAGCCTCTCAACGGTTTCACGGCGTAGCTGATTCAGCATGCTGTTTGGCACAAACAACGCCTCCGGCAAATTCACTTTTACGTCGCGCGGGTAGTAAATGGTTTGCCCCAGTTTGGCGATCCCGTCCTGAAGATTGCTCAGCGCGTTTTCCGGATTTGAAGCTTCTTCGAAATTGCCCTCCAGCGTGTGAGTCACGCTGACGCCGTCTTCACAAGTCATGGTCAGGATCAGCTGTTCCTGCCAGCCGCCAATCTCAACGTCGACCGCAATACGGCGTTCGCTGGAGGTTTTGGTCAGCGCCTGTGACCAGTTGTGATCGAGGTTACGGTTAAGCGCCGCGTGCGGGCGGGCTTTATACAGATCGGCAGGCATTTCATTCGGCCAGATGCGATAGCGGTTTTCGCCCGTTTTCTCGACCGTATTGGCGCGGAAGCCGACAACTTCACGCTTGATCATCACATTTAACCCGTCGCCGTTCGCCAGAGGCTCGGTTACTTCGACGTCGAGGTGATCTTTGCTGACTTTCAGCACTTCGCCAACCGGCAGACCGATGAATTTCGGTGAGTCAAACGCGCCAATGTCCCCTTTACGCGCATTCACGAAGTAATCGGTGCTGCCGCGATGGAAGGTTTTGTCGGTCGAGGGGATAAAGAAATGTTCGGTGCGCCCGGCAGAAGATCGGGCCAGATCGCCGCGATCTTCAATAATACGGTCGAGCATCCGCCGATAGTGGGCGGTGATGTTTTTCACGTAGCTCATGTCTTTGTAGCGCCCTTCAATTTTGAAGGAACGCACGCCCGCATCAATCAGCGCCGCAAGGTTAGCGGTCTGATCGTTGTCTTTCATCGACAGCAAGTGTTTTTCGTAAGCCACCACGCGGCCCTGATCGTCTTTCAGGGTGTACGGCAAGCGGCAAGCCTGTGAACAGTCACCGCGGTTCGCGCTGCGGCCGGTTTGCGCGTGAGAGATATAGCACTGGCCTGAATACGCCACGCACAGCGCGCCATGAATAAAGAATTCGATGGTGGCATCGGTGGTTTCATGAATCGCTTTGATTTGATCCAGATTGAGCTCACGCGCCAGAACTATCTGTGTGAAACCAACATCCGACAGGAATTTGGCTTTCTCAACGCTGCGGATATCGCACTGGGTACTGGCGTGCAGTTCAATCGGCGGAATATCGAGCTGCATCACGCCCATATCCTGCACGATCAGCGCATCCACGCCGGTCTGATACAAATCGGTAATCAGCTTTTGCGCAGGCTCCAGCTCATCATCATGAAGAATGGTGTTCAGGGTCACGAACACCTTCACGCCGTAGCGGTGAGCAAACGGCACCAGCTCGCCAATATCACTCAGGCTGTTGCTGGCATTATGGCGGGCACCAAAACCCGGGCCGCCGATGTAGACCGCATCCGCGCCGTGAAGGATGGCTTCACGGGCAATGCTGGCATCGCGAGCCGGGCTCAGGAGTTCAAGATGATGGTTTTGCAGGCGCATCGTTATTATCCGTTGGGTCAAAATGGCGGCTATTGTAGTCAGAACTGAAGCGCGGCGAAATCATTTTCCACGCCGCACAAACGGGCATTTTCTGCTTTCCGGCAAAGCATTGATGAATTTGATATTTCCTGGCGTGGCTGCGGTCGTTTACAGTCACTGCGTATTCCGGATTTTTCCTCGTCACGTTATGAATTGTTATTAAGTCGTCGTATTTTGCCGCAGCCTGGTCTGCGGCTTTTTCTTTTGGATAGTGGATAAGGGAATGAAACAGGATGGTTTCATCTGAGCGGTTACTCAGCGTGGGAGGCTCTCCCTTCTTTCTGGTTACCGCCAGCGGCGTAACGCTTATGGGGGTGGGTTCAGCATTTTGGGGACTGGTGGCAGGCGACGTGTGCTTTAGCGTGCTGTCATTGGCTCGCCGCACGTAGCTGCGTGGGTGTCATACCGATGCTGCTTTTAAAACGATTGCTGAAATGACTTGCCGAGCTAAATCCGCAGGAAAGCGCGATGTCCGTCAGCGGCATAGCGGTATGACGCACTAATTGCTGCGCCTTTTCCATTCGCCTCTGCATCACATACTGGTGCGGCGCCATGTTCATCGACTGGCTAAACATTCTGGCAAAATGGTACTCGCTCAGCGTAGCCTGTTGGGCCAAATCAGCCAGCGTCAGCGGCTGTGCGAGATTCTCTTCGATAAACGCCAGCACATTACGCAACACGAACGGCGCAAGGCCGCCAGTGACTTTCGGCAGTTGCCACTGCACGTTGGTGTAATGCTGGATCAGATGTGTCATCAACAGCGTGCTGGCCGAACTGAGTGCCAGCTGGTTTGCCTGCTGCTGCCAGTCGCAGTCGAGCAAAAAATGGCGATACAGCGCGGTAATTTTGTCATCACTGGCGAACGTCTTTTCATCCAGGCGGAACGACGCCGGGCTGCGATCCCAGATTTTTTCGCCAATGTCGCGAAGATGCTCATCGGTGCAATAAAGGTGCACAAAGGAAAGGTTATCGCGGATATCCCAGCTGGATTCACTCTCTTTCGGCATCAGGCAAAAACGGTCCGGTCCTCCGCCGTTTTTCCAGCCGTGCGGCGTTTTGTGATAGCTCTCGTAGCCATCTGCCACATACAAACTGAGCGTGTGGTGGTCACTTTGCACCGTCACGGTATCGTTTTGATTAAACCAGGCCGCCAGCTGAATGCCGGAGTTTAACGCCACCGTGTCCCGCAGGACGGCGTTCTGTTGGCGCAAGGTTTCAAAAGTACCGTAGGTTCGGGGCATCGTGTTCGCTGTAGCAAAGGTTCGGTCAATCAGTGTATGAATTGTTATCCCCCCTTTCCAGCATTACTCCACCTGCGTCACAAAAAAATGCGCAAGAATATGCAACTGCACCGCAATCCCCTGCAAGCACGTAATGGCGGCGGCGTGCACACTTCACGTTATTGTCAGCGAAACTGAGATTAACGATGAACGTCCTTTTATATTGTCTGGTGGTGGTGATTTGGGGCACAACCTGGATTGCCATTTTTCTGCAGCAAGGCCCGGTGTCTGCTCCGGTGTCCATTTTCTGGCGCTTTGCGGTCGCCAGCATCACGCTGATGGTGGTGCTGAAACTGATGGGTCGCCTGCGCAAACTTCAACTGCGCGACCACCTGTTCTGCCTCATTCAGGGCTGCTGCGTGTTTTGCTTCAACTTCTGGTGTTTTTATACCGCCGCCAGATGGATCAACACCGGGCTGGAGTCGGTGATTTTCTCGATGGCGGTGCTGTTTAACGCCATCAACAGCTTCCTGTTTTACCGTCAGCAGCCGCCGGGCCGCTTTTATCTGGCCGCCCTTCTGGGGCTGATTGGCATCGTCACCCTGTTCTGGGACGATTTGCAGGCTAGCGGCCTGAGCAATGAACTGCTGATGGGAATTGGGCTCAGCGCCCTGGGGACGTATGGCTTCTCGCTGGGGAATATGCTGAGCATTCGTCACCAGCGCCGTGGGCTGGAAACGCTGACCACTAACAGCTGGGCGATGCTGTACGGCACGATGGTGATGGGCCTGATTGCCCTGTTCCGCGGGGACAACTTTATGCCTGAGCTGACATTCAGCTACATGGGCGCGCTGCTGTATCTGGCGTTGTTCGGTTCGGTGATTGCTTTCGGCGCTTACTTCACGCTTGTCGGGCGGATTGGGCCGGCCAACGCAGCTTACAGCACACTGCTGTTCCCGCTGGTGGCGCTGACGATTTCGACGTTCTATGAAGGTTATGTCTGGCACGCCAACGCGGTATTCGGCCTGGCGTTAATTTTGGTGGGTAATCTGGTGATGTTTGCCAAACCGGAAACCTGGTTTAAGCGGATGGCGTTGCGCAAAAGCGCAGCCTAAGAAAAGCCGGCGGCCAAAACCGCCGGTAAGTCTGTTAACTCTGTTTTGGGTCAAATTTCACGGCATCAATCGCCATTTCATCAATCACGGCTTTCAGCGTTTCCGCCGTCAGTGGGGTATTTTCGTTAGAGAGGTCTTTGCCCTCGCCTTTACGCACTACTTTCACCACCGGTTTATTCGTATTCGGGTCAATCAGTTCGCCTTCAAAATAGAGACTGGTATCCATAGTCCGATGCCCTGTCGCCATTTGAGTGCCCGCCACAATCAGCGCCACCGGTACCACTTCATAGAACTGCAACCCTTCTTTGCTGGAATCCACCCCGGTAATCGCGCCACGGAAAATCAGGCTGCGCGAGCCTGCCGTGGTGACCAGAGGTTTTCGTTCAGCAATCGCTTTTTGCATCTGCTGGTTGGTGTAGCTCAGGATTTGATCCAATGCCTGTTGCCCCACCTGGGTCGTCGGCTTTGGCACCGGATAATAAATAATCGGGTTATAAACCACGTTGTCAAAATTAGCCGGGTTATAGTCAGGATCGACCCAACGCAGTTCTGGTTTACCCGACGCTGAAGTGGTTTCTTTTAGATCTGAATATTTCTTGAGGAAGCCTGAATACTTCTCAGGTTCTGCGATTTTTGAAGCACATCCTGTTAACGCTAACAGGCCCGCAAGCACGGCGACGTTGAATAAAGTTTTGCTACGCATAAGATATCCCTGTAATTGCACAAGTGCGGCCTCCTTATAACAAAGTGACGTAGGAATTGTTGTAGGAAAAAAAGCGGTTGTACCACTTTCAGAAATTTATCAGATATTCATTAAGAACAATTTTCGTCCTGTTTTCGCTGACGCCCTATTGAAGTTTTTTCTACAGAAACCTGCCGGACTCAGAGGCTTCAGGCACCGAGGTAACCTTTTGTACAAAATCCTGCCCATAATCATCGCCCTTAAACAATCATGGCATGAATGTATTTTATTAAATCATAATTTAATTGAATATATAACGGGCGTACCGAATGCCAGAAATAACCGCATCGTTCAGATGAATGCAATAAATTAAATGTTTGCTTTGTAACAAATGACGCAATTTTATTGCGATAGATAAAAGGCATTATCACCTGCCAGAGGAGGTGTTTGCCGAACGGGTCGATTTCGTATCCTTTCACTTCTTTGCCACTGGTTCAAAAATCGTCGAATGCGCAATCATCACTGCGGGCATTTGGTCATTAATCGATTTGGCCTCATTAATGAGTTTATCAAACGGCGCATAACCCCCTTTCGCGGAGTTTGAGCCCCCGTTGGCCGACTGGCAGGTCAATCCACTTTTTCCGGCGTGCCCGCTTGACCGACGAGCTGACCGTCAACGCCAGCGCCGCCAGCGTCAGTGTTGTGAGTTTGCTTTTCATGTCCCTTTCCTGTTCTTATGGATTTAGCCTGCCATTGATAGCATCAAAAAATCACTGCAACCACCTGATATCACGAACAAAGAAGGAATCACTATGTCTTCACCGCTCGCCTGTCAATTAACCCAACGCTTCTTTCGCTACCTGGCGATCTCCAGCCAGAGCGAGGCCAACGCAACCACATTGCCCACCACCGCAGGCCAGCATGAAATGGCACGTGTTCTGGCTAATGAACTGAAAAATTTGGGGCTTGAGCACATTGAAATCGATGAGCACGCCACGGTAACCGCGGTGAAAAAAGGCACTGTCGCCGGGGCTCCGCGTGTCGGTTTTATTACCCATATCGATACCGTTGACGTCGGATTGTCGCCGCATATTCATCCACAAATTCTGCGTTTTACAGGTGCTGATCTCTGCCTGAATGAAGAAAAGTCCATCTGGCTGCGGGTTGATGAGCACCCTGAAATCCTCGCCTATCCCGATGAAGAGATTATCTTCAGCGACGGTACCAGCGTGCTCGGCGCGGATAACAAAGCGGCAGTCACAGTGGTGATGACGCTCCTCGAAAACCTCAGCGCAGAACAGCGCCACGGCGACATTGTGGTGGCTTTTGTTCCTGATGAAGAAGTTGGCCTGCGCGGGGCGAAAGCGCTGGATATCGACCGTCGCTTCAATGTCGATTTTGCCTGGACTATCGACTGCTGCGAACTGGGTGAAATTGTGTATGAGAACTTCAACGCTGCCGCCGCAGAAATCCGTTTTACCGGCGTGACGGCGCACCCGATGTCGTCTAAAGGCATTCTGGTCAACCCTTTGCTGATGGCTACCGACTTCATCAGTCAGTTTGATCGCCTGCAAACCCCTGAGCATACTGAAGGCCGCGAAGGCTACGTCTGGTTTAGCGGGATGGACGCGGGACAGAATCAGGCCATTTTACACGCCAATATTCGTGATTTTGATTTGCAAAGCTTTGAGCGTCGTAAGCAGCAGATTGGCGAAGTGGCGAGTAAGATTGCCGCCGCGCATCCCACGGCGAAGGTGGAGTATCAGATTAGCGAGACCTACAGCAATATCAGCAATGCGATTGGCGAGGATCGCCGTGCTATCGACCTGATGTTTGAAGCGATGGAGAGCCTCGGGATCACGCCAAAACCCACGCCAATGCGCGGGGGCACAGACGGCGCGGCGCTGTCTGCGAAAGGGTTACTGACCCCGAACTTCTTCACCGGCGCGCATAACTTCCACTCAAAATTTGAGTTTCTACCGCTGAAATCGTTCGAGGCCTCTTATCAGGTCGCCTTGCAGCTCTGCCTGTTGGCCGCCCGTTAAGCCGGTTTACGGGCGAGCATCGTGGCAAAGCGCAGCTTGATGCGATTGCCTTCGGCGTCGGTGCGGTGTAACTCACCGACGTCTTCGTTATAGCGATCGAACGCCCAACCCTCGTAATAGTTTTTCAGTTCACCCTCTTTAAAGGCAAACGGGAAACCGACGGTACACGGGTAATCTTCGGTGTCCATCGCCGCGACAATCAGGTTCCAGCCGCCTGGTTTGGTGCAGCGTTGCATGTTGGCAATCAGACCCGGAATAGTGTCAGCTTGCAGGAACATCATCACCACGGTGGAAAGAATAAAATCGTACACGCCGTCAAAGCTCAGCGTGTTGAGATCTTTCTCCGCCGTTTGCAGGTTTTCCAGCCCCTCTTTCTGCCGGATGGACTCCAGCGTGCTGATGCTCATGGGATTCTTGTCCCAGGCCGTCACATCAAAGCCGTTAGCGGCCAGATACAAGCTGTTGCGGCCATTCCCGCAGCCTAAATCCAGCGTTTTTCCCGATGCAACTTTGGTTGCCGCATGCAGCACCTCGGAGTGTGTGCGAGTCAGGCCATACTGTTCAGTGAAGTAGTGTTCATCCCGGCGAGTCATGAAGGGTCCTTGTGTCGTGTAAGGGTTTGACGTTCAACGCGGAGCCGTTATTTGTTTAATCGTTCAACTAAATTTGAATATGTATTTTAAAGGAACCTTTCCCCCTGCGTCACGGAGATTCTTTGCTACGTTTATGTTAATCCCCCGTAATGAGAAAGCCGATGAACAAGTACCGTCTGAGTGAGGCTTCCCGCAACTACACCTGGCAGGATGACACTGAGAGAAAGAACGTCACGCTCTGGCAAATCATCGCCCTGCGCGATTTCGCTGATGTCAAAGCGGGCAGCGCAGGCGGCTGGGTGGACAGCGAAGCCGCGCTAAGTCAGCAAGGTGACTGCTGGATTTATGATGAAAACAGTGTGGTGTTTGCTGACGCCTGTGTCAAAGACAATGCCAGAATCACGCAGCCCTGCACGCTTTCACATGGCGCTATCGCCGAAGGAAATGCCTGGCTGGACAATGCCGCGGTCACGCATCAGGCGCGAATAAGTGACAATGTCACCGTTCAGTGTTCGCGCGTACGCGGTGAATGTCACCTTTTCGGCGAGGCTCGCGTGCTCAACGAAAGCGATATCATCGCGGCTAAAGGGCTGACCAAAGACGCGACCCAAATTCTGCAAATCTACGATCGCGCCACCGTCAGCCGTTCACGCATTGTGCATCAGGCACAGATTTACGGAGATGCCATTGTCGACCAGGCCTTTATTGAGCATCGGGCGGAAGTGTTTGACGCGGCGCTGATCCAGGGCAACGAAGAGAACAACGTCTGGATTTGTGATTGCGCCAAAGTGTATGGCAACGCCCGCGTGGTGGCCGGAAGCGGTGAAGACGCGATCCCGACGCTCCGCTACAGTTCTCAGGTGGCGGAAAACGCCGTCGTCGAAGGCAACTGCGTGCTGAAACATCACGTGCTGGTCGGGGGTCACGCCTGGCTGCGCGGCGGCCCTCTTTTACTGGATGACAAAGTGCTGATTGAAGGCCATGCGCGCATCAGCGGCGATGTGGTTATCGAACATCGCGTTGAAATCAGCGGCAATGCGGTGATCGAAGCTTATGACGGAGATGCTATCCACGTCCGCGGGCGCAAAGTGATTAACGGCGAGGAGCGTATTACCCGCACGCCGCTGCTCGGTTCACTCTGATCCCAAATCAATAATACGGGCATAAATATTCTGATCGTGATACTGCCCGTTCAGATATTCCGCCTGCCGCAAACACCCTTCCAGCGAAAAACCATTTCGCAGCGCCACCTGGTTGCTGCGCTCATTGGCGACCCGACATTTGATCACAAAGCGCCTGACGTCCCCCTGATCGGCGTAATACTGCATAAACGCCTGCAACGCGGAGGAAAGAATGCCCTTGCCCTGCTTGTCCTCATCCAGCCAGTAACCGATATACCCCGCCTTATTCAGTGGCTCAATCGAGTTAAATGACAGCACGCCGATCACGTCGTCATGCTCAACAATCAGGAACATTTTGGCGTAGCCACGCTGATGCAGCAGCCGGTTGCTGAGCATATTTTGCCGGGTGTCGTTTTCGCCGCCAACAAACTGCGGCCAGTTCAGTGATTCCTGCAACCAGTGGCGGTTCTTGAGAATCAACTGGTGCAACGCTGGAACAAAACGTTCATCAGCCGCATGCAGGGTGACGGTCTCTGACACCCTGATTGTCTCGTCCTGTAGCGGTTTGTCGTCAGTCATAGATGCTCCTGGTCTCATTCGTTCACACTAAAATAAAGCATTCTGCCCCTGTTTTTGCGGCCCAAACGGTCGAAATACGCCGTGTAGGCGTTGGGACGCATCTTGCTTTACTCCTTATTTATAATGAAAAAGCCGGATAGCGCTAACGCTTATCCGGCCTACCATTTAATCGTCAGGCCATTACGCCCGAGGATAAATCTCTTACTTCATCACGCGGTCATCAACGTAATTACGTTTATCCGGCGCTGGCGGGAAGTACTGATACAGCCAGGTTTCGCTGATCGCATCACCCTGGCAGCGCAGGAACATGCGCATGTCCACAGGATCGGTGGAGTCATTGGTCGGATACCAATCAAACAGGATGCGGTAGCCGTCAAACGGTTCAACGTACAGGATTTCAACCTGCTTCGCTTCGCCGTTAGAAAGGGTGATAACCGGCTCGATACCCTTCGGCGCAGCAGCCTTCAGATCGCCGCCCACGAAATCGATAGCAAAACGACGCGCCCATTTTTCCGGATAATGCTCACCCGGAGCCCAACCTTCAGGGAAACCGCCCATACCGGTGCGAGTTGCCATTACGCGAGCCAAAGGTGAACGTACTGGCGGCTGCGCGGCCCAGTACAGGCGATATTTGAAGTCGAGCTGATCGCCCGCTTTCACCGCTTTTTTCGGTTCCCAGAAGCAGACGATGTTATCCAGCGTTTCACCGGTTGTCGGGATTTCCATCAGCGACACCGCCCCTTCGCCCCACTGGTTACGCGGTTCAACCCACAGGCTTGGGCGTTTGTTGTACCAACCCATTACGTCCTGGTAGTGGCTGAAATCGCGGTCCAGTTGCAGCAGGCCAAACCCGCGTGGGTTTTTATCCTGGAAAGCGTTGAACTGCAGCTTTTGCGGGTTATTCAGCGGACGGCAGATCCACTCCCCGTTCCCACGCCACATCGCCAGGCGATCAGAGTCGTGGATTTGCGGGTGAAGGGTGTCGCACATGCGGCGTTCATTGTTGCCACAGCTGAACATGCTGGTCATTGGCGCGATGCCCAACTGCTTGATGTCTTCGCGGGCGTAGATGTGATTTTCCACATCCATGATCACCTGCGTTTCCTGGCAGTTGATGGTGAATTTATACGCGCCGGTCACGCTGCGGCTGTCCAGCAAGGCATAAACGGTAAACACCGTTGCGCCCGGCTTAACGGTTTCAAACCAGAACGAGGTGAAATCCGGGAACTCTTCTGGGGTGTCGGTAAAGGTGTCCACAGCCAGACCACGCGCGGACAAACCGTACTGATACGTGCTGTCTACTGCGCGGAAGTAGCTCGCGCCAAGGAAGGCGACGATATCGCGGCGTGCCAGTTCTGGCGCTTTAAACGCGCGGAAGCCTGCGAAGCCGAGATCGGTCTGGCCTTCTAGTTGTTTGGTATCAACGCCCGCATCGTTGTATTTAAACAACTCAGGGCGGAAGTGAATCTCACGCGCCTGCTGCGAAGCGGAATCCAGCGAGAACATACGCACGCGGCGACGGAAGCCCATGCCCACGTGGAAAAACTGAATATCGAGCTGACGATCGGGAATGTTGTTCCACAGCGACTGTGATGCATCGTACTGAATGGCGTTGTAAGCCTGCGGCGTCAACTCTGCCAGCGTTTTTGGCAGATCTTTGGGGGCGCCACCCCACGGCTGGCGGGATAAATCATGCGCCATGGATTGCAGGACGGAGTAATCAAAACGGCGGGTCTGACCATCGGCAATCGCCGAGTCGTCGGCCATCGCGGCTTTCGAAAAGAGAGTGGCGAGTCCGGATGTAGCGCTCACCGCGGCTACAGCCATTGAGGATTTGATAAAGTGTCTGCGGTTCATGCCTGAGTCAGCGTCCTTCTATGATGATCGACTTCGCTAAGATGCGCCCACTCTAGACAAAAACGGCGGATAATCCAATTGTTGGCGGTACAAATTCCGAACAAACCGGAAAATAAATTATTACGATCAGAAGTGACTGATTCCGGGTGTAAAAGTGCGTAAATCCTGCTCAATCAGCAGCAACAAAAAAGCCCCGGACGACGACATCATCTCCGGGGCCAAAGCAGCACTCGTTGTTATTTTACGCTGACGTCGATACCGGGGAAGTATTCCGCCGCAAGCTTTGTGATGGTGCCATCGGCGCGAACTTTGTCGATGGCGGCGTCGAGTTGTTTTTTGCTGGCTTCATCGCCTTTACGCAGGCCGAAACCAATGCCGCTGCCAAGAATGGTGTCATCGGCGACGGGCTTACCAATAAAGCCAAACCCTTTGCCCTGCGGCTTGCTGAGGAAACCAGCCTGCCCGGCGGCAGACATCACCAGCGAGGCATCAATACGGCCATTCAGCAAGTCAGCCCACGCCATGTTCTGGTCTTTGTAGGACACCACCGTTACGCCGTGTTTTTCCCAGTGTTCTTTGGCATAGGTTTCCTGAATTGAGCCTTGCAGCACGCCAATGGTTTTGCCCTGCAACCCTTCCGGCGTCGCCTGCATTCCGCTGCCTTCTTTACCGACTAACTGCGAAGGAATACGGTAAATTGGCTGAGTGAAATCGATGCTCTTGCGGCGCTGCTCGGTGATGTTCATCGCCGAGTTAATGGCATCGAATTTTTTCGCCACCAGGCCTGGGATCAGGGAATCAAAGGAGCTTTCCACCCAGCTGCATTTCAGCTGTGCAGCCTGGCAAATCGCATTGCCTAAATCGATATCAAATCCTTGCAATTCACCGGCGGAATTGCGGCTCTCAAACGGGGGATATTCTGCTTCTACGCCAAAACGCAGTGTACCCGCCGCAAAAGAAGAGAGTGAGCAGAACAGGCCCATGCCCAGAATCAGTGCTTTACCTTTCATCGCCAACGCCCCTTAACGTGGTTTTACCTGACACAGGGCCGCAGCGCCTGCCCGTAATGTGGCCTCATCCTTCGCAAAGGAGAGACGAATAATTTTATTGTCCGTGCCGTCGGTATAAAACGCCGACAGCGGGATCGTGGCGACGCCATGATCGACGATAAGCCTTTTGACCATCTCGCTGTCGCTTTCATTACTGAAATGGCTGTAGTCCGCCAGCAGGAAGAAAGAACCGCGGCTTGGCAGCAGTTTGAACGGTGATTCAGCCAGCAACGTTTGCAGCAAATCACGTTTGCGCTGGTAAAACGCCGCCAGCGACAACCAGGTTTGCGGGTCATTCATGTGCTCGGCAAACGCATGCTGCATCGGGGTATCGGCAGAGAACATCAAAAATTGATGCACTTTACAGATTTCATCCATCAACTCAGCCGGCGCGACGCAGTACCCAACACGCCAGCCGGTCACATGGTACGTTTTGCCAAAGGAAGAGATTATCACGCTGCGCTCCGCCAGCTGCGGATGCGTCGCCATGCCGTGATGCGGTTCACCGTCGAACACCACGTGTTCATACACTTCATCGGAAAGAATCACGATGTCGGTATTGCGGGTCAGGTTCGCCAGCTGTTGCAGATCGTCTGCGCTGAACACCATGCCGCTTGGGTTGTGCGGCGTATTCACGATGATCATTCTTGTGCGTGGCGTAATGGCCGCTCGCACTTCATCCCAGTCCACCTGGAAATCTGGCACCGTCAGCTTAATCGCGACAGGCTTTGCGCCCTGCAAACGGACAATCGGCGCGTAGCTGTCAAATGACGGTTCGAAGTAAATAACTTCATCACCAGGATGCACGAGGCCGCTTATCGCCGAATAAAGCCCTTCACTGGCGCTGGCGGTAATCAGTACTTCGCTGTCCACGTCGTAACGTGTGCCGTACAAATCGGCAATTTTATCGGCGATGCGCGCTT
Organism: Pantoea sp. sgz302252; assembly: GCF_047713085.1. Taxonomy (NCBI): domain Bacteria; kingdom Pseudomonadati; phylum Pseudomonadota; class Gammaproteobacteria; order Enterobacterales; family Erwiniaceae; genus Pantoea; species Pantoea sp. sgz302252. Next base: position 8,983 of record NZ_JBLFJW010000046.1, on the reverse strand, counting down.
TCAGCGGGCGCAACCCTGTCATTGGCGCATACTGATTATGGCCCTCTTCCATGGCACGCGTGACGCCAGCCACTAAGCGCGGATCACAGGGAAAGTTCGGCGCACCCTGGGAGAGGTTAATCGCATTATGTTGAGAGGAAAGCTGGCCGATGACGGTAAAGATAGTCGTGCCTACGTCGGGCAGTTTGGTGCGGGTTTTCACCGAAGAGCGCAGAGTCATTGCTAATCCTTTCTCAAAAAATGTGCATAACTATTCAATCGAAAGCCCAGCAAAACGACAATCGAATTGTTGTCATATTAGCCATGAGAAAAATGCATGGCTAGTGCTTTAGCGGCCTGTTTAATTTATATATGGTTACACGACAATAAATCATTCGGCCCAAAATAACCGTTACCAGGCAAAAATGAGTTAATTACGCTTTTTTATTTAGTTAATACTGCTTCTGATTTTTTAATTTAACGAAGGAGCAGTCATGTTTAAGATCATTGCAATTACTTTTATTAGCTTATTATTTTGCACCCATTCTTATGCACAAAATCACCAGGAGACTCGATATAAAGCAGGAAGCTCAGGTCCACAAATTGCTACGTACCTGAATGAAGATTACAACACAAAATCGGAAAATTGTGGTTCAACCTCAGAACCCGCATTTTTATGTTCTGGTGTAATGATCCGCGCCGCATTACCTGGCACCGGCTATCATGTTTGGGATCCCAGCCCCTCAGCTCAAACCACGGGTGGGATTTCATTTTCTTACCTTAGAGTGGATGATAACTCTCTTCAGTTTGTTCATAATGAAGCCAGTGGTTTTATTTTCTATCCTTACTTTTATGCCCCTACGGGTATGGACACCAATATTGACGTCCTGTGCTCCTTTCCACTCGATGCTGATACTGTTAACAGAGGCAACAAAGGCTGCGGAACACATACTGGAAACTATCCAACGAGTGGCCCTTGCCAACCGCAAGGCATTATGACTGCGCAACAGTGGTATGCAAATGGAACATCTATGGATGGTCAGTGTGGTTTTGATGTCAGCGATGCGAGTTCCTATAATACAGCCGATGCTTTTATTCAATCAATCAATGCACGCGCACTTTTAACTGAAAGTCAGCGCAGTGAGCAAAATGAAATTCGGTTGAAAACCTGGAGTGCAAATATGCAGGACACCTTACCCGTGGAAGCTTTCTGGTATATTGAAGGCGATGTAGATGCGCTAACAAATGCACAATATAACCAGACCGATTTTTATGATTCAACAACAAACCACCTTGTTGTCCCTGTTATTATGGTGACACCACCATCATCTACCTCCGGAAGCTATGTCTTCACTTACCGTGATGAAGACCAGGCCGTTGTTACACATTAATTATCATTGCCTCCTTTCAAGAAGCCTGCTTGCAGGCTTCTTGACTGCTTCGGAAGGATAATTCTTCTGAAGAGCAGGATAGAAACTATGTCATACTTACTATGATGAAATTGCATAGCTGGAGTCTGCATGCCACGTAGCCAGTTACCCCTGAACGCTATCGAAACCTTCCTCGTCACCGCTCGTCACCTCAATTTAACGCATGCGGCCAAAGAGCTGTGCCTGACTCAAGGCGCAGTGAGCCGCAAAATTGCCACTCTGGAAGCGTGGTTTGGTTTTCCGTTATTTGAGCGTCTGGCGCGAGGATTACGCCTGTCTCCGCAAGGCAGCGCGCTTTATCCGGAACTGATGAGCTCATTTCATCAAATGGTGATGGTGGCCGAACAGGCTCGCCAGCAGCAAACCGTGGTTCGCCTGAAAGCGCCCACCTGCGCCATGCGCTGGCTGGTGCCAAAACTGGTCGAGATTGAACAACGTTTTCCGGAGATGCAGATTGCGCTCACTACCACCACCGAGCATTCGGTCAACTTTAAAACGGAACCGTTTGATGCCGCGATTGTCTTCGGCTCACACCTGAATGCAGGCGATCTGCTTTTCGAAGAAGCGCTTACCCCGGTCATGAGCCATCGTCTGGCGGAGAATTCTCAGTTTTCAGGCATGACGTTTTTGCACCCCACGCGTGACAAAACAGACTGGTCGATATGGCTGGCGCAATTAGCCACGCCGTTACCGTCTGCTATGCAAAAAAATCAACACTTCGACACCATGGATTTAGCCATCACGGCGGCGATTCAGGGCTTTGGGGTCGCCATTGCGGACGAAACGCTGGTGCAGGAAGATTTGCTGAGCGGCAGGCTCGTGCGGCCTTACGCGCTCAGCGTGAAAACCGGAGCCAGCTACCGCCTGGTGGTTCGCGAAGGGTCTGCGAAAGCTTCCGGTTTGATGCAGTTTCGCGAGGGGCTGCTCAATCCAGCGTCACGTGATGACGCATTACCCGACGAAACAGCGACATTACGCTGCGAGCACCAGCGGATCCACCCAATAAAGTGACGTTGTCACCATCACGGCCAAAGGCGGCGATATTTTCCTGCACCCATTTCAGGGCGGCAATCTGATCCAGCAGCGCAAAATTGCACACCCGCTCGTCTTCTTCCCCTTTCAAAGCCGGATGAGCAAAGAACCCCAAATGCCCAGGTCGATAATCTTCGCAGATACCCAGCAGGTCGCCCTGCCGGGTATGCACCAGGGGTAAAACGGGAGTTTGCATACGTGCGATCCTTTCTCTGCAAGGCTCCCAGCGTATTCAGGTTTTACAGTAACCCGCAACGGCGTTTGCTGCGTTCCTCTGCTGCCTGATAGAGCTGAAATTCATCCAGCACCGCACAGCCCAGCGCGGCTTCAAAGGCGCTTTTACTGGAATTGCCGTGGCTACGCGCCTGCGTTTCGTTCCCCAGATTGGACTGGAAAATGCCTGCCGCGCTGACCGGCAGGAAATCTTCGTAGGTGATAGGCTGCGCAACCAGCCAGCCACGCTCAATCAGCGGCTGCGGGTCATCGCCCGGACGAAACACCTGACGATGAGCTTCCCCGGCTGGCGTCAGGCGGTAGCGGAAATAGGCCAGTTCCTGGCGGCGTAAAAACATTTCGCTGTCCGGGAAGCCTTTAAACATCTCCGCAAGATGATGCTGATGGCTGACGTTGTCTTTGCCAGTGCCCGCTTCCGTCAGCAAAGAGTCATACAGTGCGCGCCCTTTGGGGGTCAGCGCCACACCACGCTGTTCAATTTCACCAAAGCGCGCCGAGTGCGTTCCAGGGTGTTCGCCTGCAAACAACACCGGCTCTTCCAGAGCTTTAAAACTGGTCTGACGCAGCAGAATTGGCACTTCGCGGCGCGGCGGGCCTTCAATCAGGATCTTCGGCTCGATACCGTATTCCGGCATCAGCTGTTGCACGCGGTCGATATCCAGCGTGCGCGGCGTCAGGTGGTTAATGTGGCAACCGGGGAAGCACACCACATCCGCAATCAGCCGATGTTCATTGTGCAGCGCCTGATAGGTTTCCAGATCGACCGTGGCATGGCGATGCCAACGGAACGTTTCCAGCGCTTCGCGCACAAACTCTTTGGCCTGCGACGCGGTAAAGCTGTCCTGCTCTTCATGCAGTGCGATCAGCTCGCGGCAGCGAGGCGTAAAAATATCGCGCTTCGCCAGAATGTCGGCGGCTTTCGCGCGCAGAGTGAGATTTTCGATGAGTTCCAGGCGCAGCAGTGAAGTAAACACGCGGAAAGGATTGCGAGCCAACGCCGCATCCTCCACCGGGCGAAATGCGGTGGAATGCACTGGCACGCCCGCCTGAGAGAGATCGTAATAGCTGACGGGATACATGCCCATGATCGCAAACATCCGGCGCAGCGTAGAAAGCTCTTCTGCAGAACCTACGCGGATCGCGCCATGACGTTCGACGTTAAGGCGCGCCAGTTCGTCGGCGTTCGCCAGTTGTTCGTGTAACTGCGGATACTGTTCCAGCACCGCCAGGTTTACATCCGCCACAAGTTCCATCAGCGTGCCGTACTGTGGAACTTCCTGCTGGTACATCGCTGACATAGCCTGCGAAAAGTTTTCCCGAATCTCATCAGCCGTGATGGTGTTCGCCATGATGTCATGTCTCCAGTGAATATTACCTGGAGTGTACATAAGCCATTTGCCGTCGGGAGGAAGAATTTCCGAATTGTGATCGCGGATAACCTCCGCGATTTCCCCCTTTTTTTGGGCAGGCAATAACCTGCCGTCATGGGAAAAACCACATAAATTCACTTTTAATTAACAATATGATTACGCACCCTGCCAGGGGTCAATCCGGCACAATGCCAACACAGAACAACGCCCGCTTTTGCGCCTGACTATAAAACCAACGTACTTCACTCGCCCTTCCGGCAGCGTCTGGCTGCCGGGGTTTCACTGTGTATTCCATAACCACATGTCACTCAATCAGCTATTGTGTTAATAATATTTTGCTAGCAAGTTATCAAAATTAAACAAGTTGTCTTGTAAACCGCTCTGTTCTGTCTTTAACATCCGGTTATGGAAAAAAACGGTCTCTTCAGTCAGCGCATTCGCTTGCGCCATTTGCATACCTTTGTCGCCGTCGCTCAACAGGGAACACTGGGGCGCGCGGCGGAAACGCTCAATCTCAGCCAGCCTGCGCTGTCGAAAACCCTCAATGAACTGGAACAGCTTACCGGCACACGCCTTTTCGATCGCGGGCGTATGGGCGCTCAGCTTACGCTGGTTGGCGAGCAGTTTCTGACCCATGCGGTGAAAGTGCTGGATGCTCTGAATACCGCAGGGCAAGCGCTGAATCGCAAAGAAGGCATCAGCAATGATGTGGTGCGAATTGGCGCGCTGCCCACGGCGGCGTTGGGTATTTTGCCTGCGGTGATCGGTGAATTTCACAAACAGCAGAAAGATATCACCCTGCAAGTGGCGACCATGAATAACACCATGCTGCTGGCAGGCCTGAAATCCGGAGAGATTGATCTGGGTATTGGCCGGATGTCCGACCCGGAGCTGATGAGCGGCCTGAACTATGAATTGCTGTTCCTGGAGTCGCTAAAACTGGTGGTACGCCCTGACCATCCGCTGTTGCAGGAGACGGTCACGCTCAGCAAAGTGATGGAATGGCCGGTGGTAGTTTCGCCGAAAGGCACGGTTCCGCGTCAGAATGCGGAAGCGCTGCTGATGAGCCAGGGCTGCAAAATGCCAGCAGGCTGCATTGAAACGCTCTCTGCGTCGCTCTCTCGCCAATTAACAGTGGATTTCGACTACGTGTGGTTTGTGCCGTCTGGTGCGGTGAAAGATGATTTACGGCGCGGCACGCTGGCGGCGTTGCCTGTTACCACTCAGGTGGCGGGAGAACCGATTGGCATTCTGACGCGGGTTGATTCGCCGCTTTCGACGGGTGCGCAGACGCTGTTAAGTGCCATTCGTAAATCGATGCCGGGGAGTTAACTGATCTCGCTGCTGGTGTTGTAGGCCCGGCAAACGCAGTGCCGCCGGGCAACAATTGCCGGATGGCGCTACCGCTTATCCGGCCTACAAAAAGACGCCCTACTCTTTTTTACGCGGCATCATGCGCAGCAGCGTGTTGTCCTTCCAGAAGTAGTGATGCATTAACGCCGCCAGGGCGTGCAATCCAATCACGTAATAGCCAATATTCGCCAGCAGGACGTGATACTCCTTCAGATTATCCGCCAAATCGAAATTGGCCTCTGCCGCATGCGGCATGGTTATACCGAAGGCAATCCACGGATTTCCGCGGTTGTACATCATCACCAGGCCGATTATCGGCAGAATAATGAACAGCAGATAAATCACCAGATGGCCTAAATGCGCCATGCCGGTCATCCATGGCTTGGGTTTAGGCACAATCGGCGGCGACTTCTGTTTTAGCCGCACCAGCAGACGGGCCACCATCAGCACCAGAATCGAAATGCCGCAGGAGACATGGACCATGTTGAAATACGGCCGATAGCTGCGTGGGGAAAATCCACGCAATTCCATTGCGCAATACGCGCCGATAACCAGCAGAAAGACCAGCCAGTGAATGCCAATTTGCAGGCCCGAGTATTTTTCTCGCATTGTGATTTCCGCTTTAAAACTGTGAGAGAGTTAACATAGCGGCCCAGCCTTAAAAATTCATTAACTTTTCTGTATAGATTTTCAAACCGTTAGCCGCGACTTCACATTGAACGTTTGCCCAATCGGACCGGTTGGTCTAAGCCTGGAGGAGTTTATTCACATCGTGATTGAGCCTCTCACAGGAGATACATAATGAGTAAGATGGGTATTAATGGGTTTGGTCGTATTGGTCGTCTGGTGTTGCGTCGTCTGCTGGAAGTCAAAAGTGCGCAGGAAGTGGTCGCCATCAATGACTTAACTTCGCCGAAAGTGCTGGCCTATTTGTTAAAGCATGATTCCAACTACGGCCCGTTCCCGTGGAGCGTCGATCACACTGACGATGCGCTGATTGTCGACGGTAAAAAAATCGCTGTTTATGCCGAAAAAGACGCGAAAAATATTCCGTGGAAAACAGCAGGTGCGGAGCTGATTGTCGAATGCACCGGATTCTATACCTCCACGGACAAAGCCCAGGCTCACCTCGATGCCGGAGCAAAAAAAGTGCTGGTCTCCGCCCCTGCTGGGGACATGAAAACCATCGTGTTTAACGTCAATGACGATACGCTGGATAGCAAGGACACCATCATCTCGGTGGCTTCCTGCACCACCAACTGCCTGGCACCGATGGCGAAAGCGCTGCACGATGCGTTTGAAATTAAAGTCGGCACCATGACCACCATTCACGCCTATACCGGGACACAGGCGCTGGTTGATGGCCCTCGCGGTAAAGATTTGCGCGCCTCGCGTGCCGCCGCAGAGAACATCATTCCGCATACCACTGGCGCGGCGAAAGCCATCGGCCTGGTTATCCCTGATTTGAACGGCAAGCTCAAAGGCCATGCGCAGCGTGTGCCAGTGAAAACCGGCTCAGTGACGGAACTGGTATCGATTCTGGGTAAAAAGGTCACGGCCGATGAGGTAAACGCCGCGCTGAAAAAAGCCACCGACGGCAACGAATCGTTTGGCTACACCGACGAAGAGATTGTCTCTTCCGATGTGATTGGCAGCCATTTCGGTTCAGTCTTTGATGCCACACAAACCGAAATCACGGAAGTGGGCGACTTGCAATTGGTGAAAACCGTATCGTGGTATGACAACGAATACGGCTTCGTTACCCAGCTGATTCGCGTGCTGGATAAGTTTGTAAAACTGTAAGCTCCCCGGCGGATGGCTTGTCCATCCGCCTCACACTTCCTGCCCCTTTTTCAACCCCCTTATGCTCGCTGTGCTACAACTTCTTTTTACCCTTAAGGAGTCACGACATGAGCACATTCAACCCGGACGAACTACTTCAACTCATGGCCGAAGCGTCACGCAAAGCAGCCAGCTTTTCTGTCTGGCCGCAAGGCGAGGCTCCCGGTGCTAAGGCAAGTGCGGCGCGGTTTGCGCTGGAAGAACAACACACAGGCTCGTCGGCCTGGGATCGTGCCGTCACAGGCGTGCGTGCACCGCAAATCACCGTGTATGCTCCGGCAGAACCCAATGGTGTCGGTATTCTGGTTACGCCCGGCGGTTCTTATCGCCGTGTGGTGCTGGATAAAGAAGGCAGCGCCCTGGCACCGTTTTTTAACGCGCGGGGTTATACCTTGTTTGTGATGACATATCGTTTACCCGGTGATGGGCATGAAGAAGGTGCCAATGCGCCTCTGGCTGACGTTCAGCGAGCGATGAGAACGCTGCGAGCCAGAGCAAAAGAGTGGCAGCTTGACCCGGACAAACTGGGTGTCATGGGGTTTTCTGCCGGAGGTCATGTCGCCGCAAGCCTTGGCACACGTTACGAAGAACCCGCCTATATTCCGTTTGATGAGACAGACACCCTTTCCGCTCGCCCGGCGTTTATGGCGCTGGTGTACCCTGTCATCACGATGGTGTTCGATAACAGTCATCCCGGTTCACGGGAAGAATTAATGGGCACGCAACCGAGCGAGCAACAAATCAGCCACTATTCACTCGAACAACGCGCCAGTATGACTACGCCACCAACTTTTTTGCTGCATGCCGTCGACGATCCCGCGGTAAAAGTGGAGAACAGCGTGGTGATGTTCACTGCATTGCATCAGCTTGGTGTGCCTGTGGAAATGCACTTATTTGAACAGGGGAAGCACGGCTTTGGTATTCGGGATGCACAAGGGCTGCCGGTGTCGGTGTGGCCTGAATTAATGATGAACTGGATCGAAACCAAAGTCTGAAAGTCAGGGCATAAGCTCAGTCTTATGCCCTGCTTTTTGTGCACAGAAAACCCCCAGCTAGGCTGGGGGTTCAGTAAAGCTTTCAGCTTTGAGTCGGTTCTAAAAACCCCTTTTGATTTGTTAAAACAGGTTGCGGTCTGGCAACTGCAAACATTCAACAAGAAATCAAAAGGGGGTCCCAATGAGGGACGAAAAGAGCTTAGCGCACACCCGATGGAACTGTAAATATCACATAGTTTTTGCGCCGAAGTACCGAAGACAGGTGTTCTACGGTGAAAAACGCAAAGCGATAGGCAGTATCTTAAGAAAGCTGTGCGAATGGAAAAACGTGAATATTCTTGAAGCGGAATGTTGTGTGGATCACATCCACATGCTTCTGGAGATCCCGCCGAAAATGAGTGTATCGGCTTTTATGGGGTACCTGAAGGGCAAGAGTAGCCTGATGCTTTATGAGCAATTTGGGGATTTGAAGTTCAAATACCGTAACAGGGAGTTTTGGTGCCGAGGGTATTACGTTGATACGGTTGGAAAAAATACGACCAGGATACAGGAATACATAAAGCACCAACTGGAAGAGGATAAAATGGGTGAGCAGTTGTCGATCCCCTATCCGGGTAGCCCGTTTACGGGCCGTAAGTAATCCATAGATGCAAATGTCAGATCGTGATGCGCCTGTTAGGGCGCTGCTGGTGACAGAGCCTTATAGGCGCATATGAAAAACCTCCGGCTATGCCGGAGGATATTTATT
>NZ_JBLFJW010000045.1:21678-27969 GCF_047713085.1 Pantoea sp. sgz302252 | reverse complement strand
CCCTTGTATGTTTAAAGTCACTTCAGTTACCCGTCATCAGGCGGGTACACTGTCACTGTGTTTGACCTGATGTCACAGCCTGTCCACCCTCTGGGCCTGTAAGCCCGCGGGAGAGCTTCTGGCGTGACATCAGCTTTCCTGTAAACCCGAACAGCTGCCAGGGCGGCCGATGCCAGCCCGTATCTTACAAGGCCGGGAGACATGAAAATGACCGAATATTCTTTCGTCGGCGTCGATATCGCCAAAGAGACTTTTGACGTATTTATCAGCCCGTCAGGCCAGTTCCTGCATCTGGAAAACACGCCTGCCGGACATCAGCAACTTCTTGCGCAACTGACGCCGCTGAACATCAAACTTGTCGTGATGGAAGCCACCAGTCGCTACCACAACCTGCTGGCTGTCACCCTTGAACTCGCGGGTGTCCCGGTTGCTGTTGTGAACCCCAGACAGGTTAAAAACTTCGCCCGGGCCCTCGGGACGCTGTACAAAACAGACCCGAATGATGCGCGAGTCATCTGCGAGTTCGGCCGCCGGATGGAGCCGGATATCCGGCCAGCACCGGATGAGCAGACTCAGCGCCTGGCCATGATGGTGGCACGTCGCCGCCAGTTAGTGGATAACCGGACAATGGAGCAAAACCGCTATGGTACCTGCGATGATGAGCTTATCCGGATGGGCATCAGGCGGCACATAGACTGGCTCAACGGAGAGATAAAAGGCACGGATGACGACATAGACAGGCAGATACGGGTCATGCCGCTGTGGCGGGAGAAAGTGAAGTTACTGGAAGAGGTCAAGGGAATAGGGAAGACAACGATGGCGGTACTGTTGTCGATGCTGCCGGAGCTGGGGCAACTGAGCCGTCGAAAAATCAGTGCACTGGTGGGCGTGTGTCCGTACGCGCATGACAGCGGAAAGATGAAAGGAAAGCGATGTATCTGGGGCGGTCGAAGTGCAGTGAGGGCAGCGCTGTATATGGCGACGCTGTCAGCGGTGCGTCACAACCCGGTGATAAAGGCGTTCTTTGAGAGACTGAGAGCGAAAGGGAAAGCGTTTAAAGTCGCGATGACGGCATGTGTGAGGAAACTGGTGACAATCCTGAACGCAATGCTGAGAGATAATGCAAAATGGGTGGCAGGTTAGCTGCCACCGGTTGACTTTAAACACAGCTGCTCTCCCTTAAGGGATGGGGGAAACCTGCCAGAGCCCGGTCAGCACTAGCGCCACCGGGCTTTTCTTTATCCAAAAGAGGAAAACCCAACCCGATTCCATCCCCCTTTTCCCCTGACTCTTTTGCTGTTTTTTGAGCTAAATCGCGTTAGCATGAGTAAGAACTCACTTATCCCGGGGACCTTATGGCTATCAAACTCATTGCAATCGACATGGACGGAACATTGCTACTGCCTGACCACACCATCTCTTCTGCGGTTAAACAGGCGATTGCTGCGGCGCGTGAACGCGGCGTGAAAGTTGTCCTGACCACTGGTCGCCCCTATGCTGGTGTTCACAGCTATCTGAAAGAGCTGCATATGGAGCAGGAAGGCGACTACTGCATCACCTATAACGGTGCGCTGGTACAGAAGGCCAGCGATGGCAGCACGGTGGCGCAAACGGCGCTGAGTTATGATGACTATCGCTATCTGGAACAACTTTCCCGTGAAGTGGGTTCGCATTTCCACGCACTGGATCGCAACACGCTTTACACCGCTAATCGTGATATCAGCTACTACACTGTGCATGAATCTTACGTCGCCACCATCCCGCTGGTGTTCTGTGAAGCAGAAAACATGGCGCATGATAGCCAACTGCTGAAAGTGATGATGATTGACGAACCAGCGATTCTGGATCAGGCGATTGCCCGTATTCCGGCGGAAGTGAAAGAGAAGTACACGGTGCTGAAAAGTGCGCCGTACTTCCTCGAAATCCTCGATAAACGCGTGAATAAAGGGACAGGTGTGAAATCTCTGGCGGACACGCTCGGTATCAAACCGGAAGAGATCATGACCCTTGGCGACCAGGAAAACGACATCGCGATGATCGAATTCGCGGGGATGGGCGTCGCGATGGACAACGCGATCCCGTCGGTGAAAGAAGTCGCCAACTTCGTCACCAAATCTAACCTGGAAGACGGTGTTGCTTACGCGATCGCGAAATTTGTGCTGAATGTGGATTAAAATGTGCCAGCCGCCTGTTCCGGGCGGCTGATTTAACGGTTCAGCGGGATATGCTGAATACCGCTTTTCATCAACAACCCCCTCAAGACGGGCGTGGTCAGCAAGCGGCTTTTGACGATCTTACTCAGTAATTTCAGGCGCAGCTTAAGGGTTGCTTGTCGGTATTGCCGATTCAGGGAACCCTGGCCCTTCGCGAGTACGCGGCTTACTATTTCAGCACTGTCGAGTGCATAGCTAATACCTTCCAGAGAGCTGGGGCTAATAAAGCCCGCCGCTTCGCCAATCAAAAACGCATTATCTTTCCCACACACGAAATCCCCCCAACGTGATGGGTATAACACCGTGCATTTTTCTTTTTTCACTGCTTCACCGAACTGGAAACCCTGGTCAGCCATTTTTTGCTTGAGAGCTTCATAATTCTCATTGCTGGTTTTCATCGGAAAGGCGCCGCCAAAAATAAAGTAGCCGTCTTTGCTGATGCTCCATGAGTAACAGTCAGTTACCGTGTTATCAAAAAGGCAGGAGTAAAAAGGTACAGGGTGCTTATCGACAAACCATTCCTGAATAGAAACGTATTTACGGATGTGGTGATCGGGATATAAATGGCGGCGAACCAGTGAGTTTGCCCCATCCGCGCCGACCAGATAGCGTGAGGTGATTTCTTGTTCCCTACCGTCAGACACAAAAACAAGATGCCACAAATCGCCATCAAACCAGATTTTTTTGCACAGGGAATCATGATAAACGCTGACATTATCCGGGATCAGGGATTTCATCCATAAATCGAAGGCGTGGCGATCAAGATTGACGTAACAGCGTTGATAAATTCGCGTGAGTCCGGACTGGAGATCCATTGTTCGGACGCTGAAAATTTGCGGATTAGCAATGACCTGAACAGGCAGCGGAATATCAGCGCGAATAAATGCACGCTGTGCATCGGGTGCCAGTAATCCACCACAGGGTTTGGTAAAGCCTTCTGTACCGGTTTGCTGTTTTTTATCAAACGCGATAATGCGCATTTTTCCCGCTAATTGACGAGCTAGCGCCGCACCGGCCGGGCCTAACCCCACAATTGCCAAATCGTATGTCTCCATTCCATCCTCGTTGGTTGTCTGATGGGTTTGGCTTTTACTATCCTGTATCCTGAAATCATATCACTGGTTCAGGACATTCCATGAAACAAATCACTTTTGCCTCCCGCCATCATCAGCTCACTAACACCCGAACCTGGACTCCCGACAGCCAATGGCTGGTGTTTGACGTTCGCCCTTCCGGTGCCTCGTTTACCGGGGAAACTATCGAGCGTGTGAATGTTCAAACTGGCGAAACTGAAGTGATTTATCGTGCAACCGATGGCGCTCACGTGGGCGTTGTCACGGTGCATCCTGATGAAGAACGCTACGTATTTATTCATGGGCCGGAACACCCCGACTCAATCTGGCACTATGATTTCCATCATCGCCGTGGCGTCGTGACCTGCGCCGGGGAAATCCGCAATCTGGATGCCATGGATATCACACCGCCATTCACATCAGGCGCATTGCGTGGTGGCAGCCACGTTCACGTCTATAGCCCGAATGGCAAAGCGGTCAGCTTCACGTACAACGACCATGTGCTGCATGAATACGACCCCACACTGGATTTACGTAATGTGGGCGTAGCGGTGCCGTATGGCCCGGTGACGCCTGCGGGGAAACATCCACGTGAATATGCAGGCAGTCACTGGAGTGTGTTAGTCAGCCAGACAACCGCTTCGCCACAGCCGGGGAGTGATGAGATCTCTCGTGCCTATGAAGAAGGTTGGGTCGGCAATACGCATCTGGCTTTTATCGGCGATACCCTGTCGAAAAGCGGCGAGAAAGTGCCTGAGTTGTTTATTGTCGCCCTGCCAGAAGATGAAACAGGCTGGAAACGGGCTAGGGAAGCGCCATTGTGCGGAACAGAAAGCACTATGCCAGCGCCGCCAGCGGGCGTGGTTCAACGTCGTCTGACATTCACCCATGATAACGCCTTTCCAGGGCTGGTGAACGTGCCGCGACATTGGGTACGTTGCAATCCACAGGGCGACAGCATTGCGTTTCTGATGCGGGATGAAGAAGGTGTGGTGCAGCTCTGGCTGATTTCACAGGACGGAAGCGGACTACGGCAGTTGACGACATGCAGCGGCATTCAGTCGGCGTTTAACTGGCATCCTTCAGGCGAAAAGCTGGGATTTGTGCTGGAAAACCGCATAGCGGTCTGTGATACCCAAAGCGGAGAAATTCGCTTTTTGACCGCCGATCATGAAAACCCGCCTTCAGCGGATGCGGTCGTGTTTTCTCCGGATGGGCGATGGATTGCCTGGATGCAGGAAACCCATGGCTATCGTCAGCTATGGGTTACAGCGTCTGCTGGATAAATTAGTGAGAAGGCATGGCGGCCGGTGGGATCACGGCGTTCATGGCCTGATTGTCTTTCTCGCTTTTTTCGACGCGAGATCTCACCGAGTTATCTTTGCGGAATAAATCCCACGGCAGCAGTAACGTGTCCGCCACGGCGGTGAACGGCATATCGAGAGCGACCAGCGTTTTGGTGCCCCAGTTGGTGTCGTCATCGCCTATCATCTCAGCGCTGGCGCGGGTGCCAGGATAAGTCCCCTCTTTGCCGCCGGTATGCGACATCACGCTGGAGCACCCCACCAGCAACATCATCCCTGAACAAAAAACAGGTATCAAAAGCGTATTTTTCATCATGCGTTATCATCATTGTCGGCACGCGGAGTGCCTCTCTTGTCGGGTTATAACGGCCCGCTGAAAAAATGAATAGTCCGGAAACAGCGCTCTGTGGCGCTTGTCGCACTTTCACATCCTGTGTCGTACTCCAGTCTATGCCCTGTGCTGAAAAGTGCAAAAAAAGTAAGACTCCTGCCCTTGATAAACGTTCCACTGAACCCACTTAAAGAGTGTGGCCCGATAACGAACATGCCTGATGGGTGTTCGGGGTGATAACGACCTGTCCATTGTGGAAGGTCAGTAAATTCTCGCTGATTTCAGGAGCTTTTCAGTATGCGTAACTGCGATCTTTCCCCGCTGTACCGTTCTGCCATTGGTTTTGACCGTCTGTTCAACCTGCTGGAAAATAACCAGAGCCAAAGCAACGGCGGCTACCCTCCGTATAACGTTGAGTTGGTGGACGAAAATAACTACCGCATCGCTATCGCTGTAGCAGGGTTTGCCGAGAGCGAACTGGAAATCACAGCCCAGGACAATCTGCTGGTGGTTAAAGGGTCCCATCCGACCGAGCAGAAAGAGCGCACTTACCTCTATCAGGGCATCGCCGAACGTAACTTCGAGCGTAAATTCCAGTTAGCCGAAAATATTCAGATTAAAGGCGCAAACCTGGTGAACGGGCTGCTCTACATCGACCTGGAACGCTTCATTCCGGAAGCGAACAAACCGCGTCGTATCGAAATTAACTAATTCTGTGCAGGCGGTTTGCGTCGCCTGATATCAACCGCCCTGGCTTGCCGACAGGGAGCCGTTGTGAGTGAAAACTCGCAGGGCCAAACTCGCTTCTTAGAAGGAGAAATACCATGCGTAACTACGATTTAACCCCGATGCTGCGTCAGTGGATTGGCTTCGACAAACTGGCTAACGCGATGCTCAATACCGGTGAAACCCAAGGGTTCCCGCCCTACAACATCGAAAAGAGCGACGATAACCACTACCGTATCACGCTGGCACTTGCAGGTTTCCGTCAGGAAGATTTGGACGTGCAGCTTGAAGGGACACGCTTGAGCGTGAAAGGCACGCCGGTGAAGCCGGAAACCGAAACGAAATGGCTGCATCAGGGCCTGGTCACTCAACCGTTTACCCTGAGCTTTACCCTTGCTGAGCATATGGAAGTGACGGGCGCAACGTTCACCAACGGGTTGCTGCATATCGACCTGACCCGTAATGAGCCAGAAGCCATCGCCCCACAACGTATCGCCATCAGCGAACGCCCGGCGTTAAACAGCTAACGTAGTCGATTCATACCCTCCAGTTCCCAGGCCCCGTATTGACGGGGCCTCAGATTGCTGACAAAGAAGGAAAAAGCGTGGTTTTTCCTTCTTTGTGGTGAGCAGCCGAAAATCAAT
>NZ_JBLFJW010000045.1:0-21668 GCF_047713085.1 Pantoea sp. sgz302252 | reverse complement strand
GAATTGATTTTCCTTATTTTTTGTTCTGCCACCCATGACAAAACGGTATTCGTTAGAGGTTTGTCATCAGTCTCAGGCCCCGTATTGACGGGGCCTTTTTTTGTCCGTATTCGGTCACAAACTCGCCTTGTTGCAGTATCCGCTTCAGTTTAAACCATTCCTTCCTCAGGTTTTATTTGAACATGGATGGAGTGAACAGAATGAACGATTACCAGCCATTTGAAGCACTAAAAAGTACCCATCCTCATGGGATGGAGTTCTGGTCAGCACGAGATTTAGCGCCTCTGCTTGAATACAAAGACTGGAGAAATTTCGAAAAGGTCATTTCCAAAGCCATCACAGCCTGTGAAATCAGTGGTCAGAGCGTTAAAAACCATTTCGTTGAAGCCAACAAAATGGTCGGTATTGGATCGGGTTCGCAGCGTGTGCTGGAGGATTTTCATCTCTCCCGCTACGCCTGCTATCTCGTCGTTCAGAACGGAGACCCCTCTAAGCCGGTGATTGCCGCCAGGCAAAACCCTAACTGTGCGTTACCGCGCATACATCTGCCTGCGCCTCTGTAAGAATCCACTTAATCAGTAATGTTATTCACAGAGAAAAAGGTATGAGTGAGATAGCATTAACCGTCAGCGTATTGGCGCTGGTGGCGGTGGTTGGGTTGTGGATAGGCAACATCAAAATCCGCGGAGTAGGATTTGGCATCGGAGGCGTGCTGTTTGGCGGCATTCTGGTGGGCCATTTTGTTGAGCAGGCAGGGATCGTGCTCAGTAGCCCGATGCTGCATTTTATTCAGGAATTTGGCCTGATCCTGTTCGTTTACACCATCGGCATTCAGGTGGGGCCTGGGTTTTTCGCCTCGCTGCGGGTGTCTGGCCTGCGGCTCAATTTATTCGCCATTTTGATTGTGCTGCTCGGCGGCGTGGTCACGGCGCTGTTGCATAAACTGTTCTCCATTCCGCTGCCGGTGATGCTGGGGATTTTCTCGGGCGCGGTGACCAACACCCCGGCGCTCGGGGCAGGACAGCAAATTCTGCGCGACCTGGGCGTGCCGTTTGACGTGGTCGACCAAATGGGGATGAGTTATGCGATGGCCTATCCGTTCGGCATCTGCGGTATTTTGCTGACCATGTGGCTGGTGCGGCTCTTTTTCCGGGTCAACGTTGAGAAGGAAGCACAGCAGTTTGATGCGCAAACAGGCAGCGGACACTCCCTGCTCTGCACCATCAACATTCGTCTCGAAAACCCCAATCTGCATAACCTGGCCATTCAGGATGTGCCCATCCTCAACAGCGATAAAATCATCTGCTCGCGTCTTAAACGTGACGACATGCTGATGGTGCCCTCGCCGGGAACCCTCATTCAGGCGGGCGATTTGCTGCATCTGGTCGGACTGCCGGAAGATTTACACAATGCTCAACTGGTGATGGGCAAAGAGGTAGAAACCTCGCTCTCGACGCGCGGTACCGATCTGCGTGTCGAGCGAGTGGTCGTCACCAACGAAAAAGTGCTCGGCAAGAAAATCCGCGATTTGCACTTTAAACAGCGTTATGACGTGGTTATCTCGCGCCTCAATCGTGCCGGGGTTGAACTGGTTGCCAGCAGCAATGCCAGCCTGCAATTTGGCGACATCCTCAATCTGGTGGGGCGACAAACTTCTATTGATGCGGTGGCGGCAGAAGTTGGCAACGCGCAGCAGAAATTACAGCAGGTGCAGATGCTACCCGTGTTTATCGGTATTGGGCTGGGTGTACTGCTGGGATCTGTGCCGCTGTTTATTCCTGGTTTTCCCGTCGCGCTGAAGCTGGGGCTGGCAGGCGGCCCGCTGATCATGGCGCTGATCCTTGGGCGAATCGGCAGCATCGGTAAGCTTTACTGGTTTATGCCGCCAAGTGCGAACCTGGCGCTGCGTGAACTGGGAATTGTACTGTTTCTGGCGGTAGTCGGGCTGAAGTCCGGCGGCGATTTTGTCAGTACCCTCACTGAGGGCGATGGGCTAAGTTGGGTCGGCTACGGTATCTTCATCACGGCCATTCCACTGCTGACGGTTGGCATCCTCGCAAGACTGTTCACCAAAATGAACTATCTGACCCTGTGCGGCATGCTGGCCGGGTCGATGACTGACCCACCTGCATTGGCCTTCGCCAACAATTTACACGCCACCAGTGGTGCAGCAGCGCTCTCTTACGCCACTGTTTATCCGCTCGTGATGTTCCTGCGTATCATCACGCCGCAACTTCTGGCGGTATTATTCTGGGGCATGGGTTAACGGGGTTTCCGGGTGGATGCGCCGCAAATGGTAATCCACCTGGTATTCTCTGGCATTTCTGAACATCACCGAATAATTGAGAAACTCCCCGCTGTCGCTGTAGGAAAGTGAGGTGATACGTAGCAACGGGGTGTGTTCTGCCACGTTCATCGACACCGCAAGCTGCTTATCCGCCAGCACGGGCGCCAGGCTTTCGTAGTTGCCACTGATGGTAATACCGCACTCTTTTTCGATGTAATCGAACTTCGATCCCTCCAGATGCGACAGTGAAAGCGTACGAAACAGCTTCACCGGCATGTAACTGTCTTCCTGGAGCAGTGGTTTTTGCTCGACGTAACGGACCCGGCGTGAGAAATAGACCTGGCTATTCACTGCGATCCGCAGCTTGCTGGCAATCGCTGGTGGGGCAGGGATCACTTCGAAGGCCAATACTTTACTGACCACTGATTTTCCCTGTAGTCGGAGTATTTCAACCAGACCGCTGAGGTGGGTGGTTTCGTGATGAATATCTTTGCGTGCCACGTAGGTCCCACTGCCGCGTCGACGCTCGACCAACCCCCACTCAATCAATAAATCCGTCGCTTTGCGGAGGGTCATGCGCGCCACGCCAAACTCCTGCGCCAGGGCCTTTTCGCTGGGTAGCGAACTGCCAACTTGATAATCCACGGAATTAAGCCGGATTCGGAGTTTTTCTGCGAGTGTTTTGTAGATCATTCCTGGACCTCTTTTGTTCTAGCCGGGCGGTAATTTGACGTCATGCTGTCTCCTTTTTATCCGAAAAGTAGACAGCATGATGTCAATATAAACCATGAATGCGGTCACGGAACGCGGCAATATTTACACTTTTGCGCCCCGGCAATTTATATGCTGATAGCGAGTCAAAACATAAATCCAATAAAACCATTTCTCCTCCAATATTACAATGAGGATGTAAAAATGCTCAGTCAAATACAACGTTTTGGTGGCGCAATGTTTACGCCAGTGCTGTTATTTCCCTTTGCTGGCATCGTCGTGGGTATTGCTATTATGTTGCAAAATCCATTATTTGTAAGCGAATCACTAACGGTGCCTGATAGTTTATTTCACCAGATTGTGCATATCATTGAAGAGGGCGGCTGGACAGTTTTTCGTAATATGCCTCTTATTTTTGCTGTGGGATTACCGATTGGTTTGGCTAAACAGGCACCAGGGCGGGCTTGCCTTGCAGTTATGGTCAGTTTTTTAACCTGGAACTATTTTATCAACGCAATGGGAATGACCTGGGGGGCGTATTTTGGGGTGGATTTTACCCTGGATCCCGCCGCCGGAAATGGATTAACGACCATCGCTGGCATTAAAACTCTTGATACCAGTATTATCGGCGCAATTGTTATATCTGGCATAGTGACGGGGCTGCATAATCGCTATTTTGATAAGACCTTACCGGTATTTCTTGGCACTTTTCAGGGGACGTCTTTTGTGGTGATGATTGCGTTTTTGGTGATGATCCCTTGCGCGTGGCTAACGTTGATGGGCTGGCCGAAGGTTCAGTCAGGCATTGAATCACTACAGGCATTTTTACGTGGAGCCGGTGCGGCTGGGGTATGGCTTTATACTTTCCTGGAGCGCGTTCTGATCCCCACTGGATTACATCATTTTGTCTATGGCCCCTTTATTTTTGGACCGGCCGCTATTGAGGGGGGGATTCAGGTGTATTGGGCAGAGCATCTGCTGGAATTCAGCCAGTCGACAGAACCCCTCAAAACACTTTTCCCGGAGGGCGGTTTTGCCCTGTTTGGTAATTCAAAACTGTTTGCCGCACCGGGCATCGCTCTGGCGCTGTATTACACCGCCGCCCCACAGAACCGCAAAAAAGTGGCAGGTTTGTTGGTTCCCGCGGCATTAACAGCTGTGCTGGTAGGCATAACGGAACCGCTGGAATTTACCTTCCTGTTTATCTGTCCGCCGCTGTTTGCCCTGCATGCGGTGCTGGCGGCCACCATGGCTACGGTCATGTTCATGGCGGGCGTCACCGGCAATATGGGGGGAGGATTAATCGACACCATCCTGCCGTTGGATTGGATCCCGATGTTTCACAACCACGCGGGAATGATTTTCACCCAAATCGGCATTGGGCTGGTCTTCACCGGCATCTACTTCGTCACCTTCCGCGCCCTGATCCTGAAGTTCAACCTGAAAACACCGGGCCGTGAAGAGAGCGAAATCAAGCTCTACAGCAAAGCCGACTATCAGGCTTCACGCGGCAAAACCACGGCAAGCCAGCCTACGTCAATTTCCGGTCTGGCTGCTGGCTTCCTGCAGGCGCTGGGTGGCGCGGAGAACATTGAGAGCGTCAACAACTGCGCGACCCGGCTGCGCATCACTCTCGTCGATATCGCCCGCACCCAAAGCGACGACATCTTTAAAGCGCTTGGCGCCCATGGCGTCGTGCGTCGCGGCAACGCCATTCAGGTGATTGTCGGCCTGCACGTGCCTCAGGTACGCGACCAGATGGAAAGTCTGATGAAAACCCCATTACCGAACGAACCCACCACCATGACGGAGACAGTATCATGAAAAAATTCTCAGTAGTTATCGCCGGCGGCGGCAGCACCTTTACCCCAGGCATCGTGCTGATGCTGCTGCAAAACCAGGATCGCTTTCCGCTGCGTGCGCTGAAATTCTATGACAACGATGGCGCGCGTCAGGAAGTGATTGCCGAGGCCTGCAAAATTCTGCTCAAAGAGCAGGCCCCTGAGATTGAATTCAGCTACACCACGGACCCGAAAGCGGCCTTCACCGATGTGGATTTTGTGATGGCGCATATCCGCGTGGGCAAATACCCGATGCGTGAAAAGGATGAGAAAATCCCACTGCGCCACGGCGTGCTCGGCCAGGAAACCTGCGGCCCGGGCGGGATGGCTTACGGCATGCGCTCCATTGGCGGCGTGCTGGAGCTGGTGGATTACATGGAGCAGTATTCGCCAAACGCGTGGATGCTGAACTACTCCAACCCGGCAGCGATTGTTGCCGAAGCCACGCGGCGGCTGCGTCCAAAGGCGAAAATCCTCAACATTTGCGATATGCCGATCGGCATCGAAGGACGTATGGCGCAGATAGTCGGCCTGAAAGACAGAAAGCAGATGCGCGTGCGCTATTATGGCCTGAACCACTTTGGCTGGTGGTCATCGATTGAAGATCTGAACGGTAACGATCTGATGCCGAAACTACGCGAACACGTTGCGAAACATGGCTATGTTTCTCCATCAAACGACCCGCATACGGAAGCGAGCTGGAATGACACGTTCGCGAAAGCGAAGGACGTGCAGGCGCTGGATCCGGATACTATGCCGAATACCTATCTGAAGTATTACCTGTTCCCGGATTACGTCGTCGAGCACGCCAACCCGGACAGAACACGCGCGAATGAGGTCATGGACCATCGCGAGAAGCACGTCTTTAGCGCCTGCCGGGCAATTATCGAGGCGGGGAATTCCTCAGCCGGAGAACTGGAGATCGACGAACATGCGTCTTACATCGTCGATCTGGCGGCTGCCATCGCCTTCAACACTCAGGAGCGCATGCTGCTGATCGTGCCGAACAACGGGGCGATTCATAACTTTGATGCGGATGCGATGGTTGAAATTCCGTGTCTGGTTGGTCAAAACGGGCCCGAGCCGCTGACGGTCGGTGATATCCCTCATTTTCAGAAAGGCTTAATGAGCCAGCAGGTTGCGGTGGAAAAACTGGTGGTGGATGCCTGGGAACAGCGTTCGTATCAGAAACTCTGGCAGGCGATGACCCTGTCGAAAACCGTGCCAAGCGCCAAAGTCGCGAAAGCCATCCTGGATGATTTGATTGTGGCCAATAAAGACTACTGGCCAGAACTGCACTGATCATGTTGTCCGGCTTGCGCCTTCAGAACGGCTGAGGGCGCAAGATTAAACTTACGTTTAAACGCCTTACTGAAGTGAAACGAGTCAAAAAAATTCAGCATTTCTGCGACGTTACCGACCGTTTGCCCTTCCTGTTTGAGCAGGGAATGTGCAAGATCCAGCCTCGCATCCAGATAATACTCTTTCGGCGTTTTCCCGGTGTAGCGTAAGAACAGGCGGCGCAAATACTGCTCGCTGCACTGCATCTTCAGGGCCATGTCTTTAACACTCCAGTTTTTCTGTAAATCGCTATGCAAAAATGACAGTAATTTCTCAATCTGAATAAGCCACGCCTCTTTTTTGCCATTTTCTGAAATAAGACAAATCCACTGGTATATCATTTTGGTCAAGAACGCGACCGCCAGATTGTTTTTAAGCGGGTCTTTGTGACTAATCAATAATGCCACTTCTGCTAATTCCTGATTAAATACTTCGCCGTTATAAATTATACCCGTTTGTAATAGCGGAATTTCCATCACGTTGGTAGGGATAAACTCCATCCAGTACTGTTCCCACAGCAGCCCCGCACAGTGGTAGGCCTGAATATCCATGGGTTTGAGGAAAATAATGGAGTTGCCGTTGAGGGTGATTTCACTGCCGTCCCGCAGCAGCAGCTTGCCGCAGCCTTGTAGGGTGTAGATAGCGACCCACGAATTGGGGATCAATGGCTTTTTCTTATCGCGCGGCCAGATGACCTGATAGCTTTCATCGGCCAGCGTATGCCACAGCGAAATTAATGAAATGCCGCTGGAGATCACATTTTCATCAAGAACCAGCGGAATATTGTAAGTGGTTTCGTTTTTTACATTCGAAATAAAGTTTTTTCCATTCATTTTATTCCACCGACAACCCATTCTCAGCCCAATACATAATGGGGAGTGTAATCCTCAAATAATAAATCGTTAAGGGCTGCAAGATGAACATTCAACAGATTGTGAGCTTTATAGCATTTACCTTACTGGTTGCACTGATTACCTGGTGGCGGGTTCGTAAACAGGATACCGGCTCTGAGCAGGGCTATTTTCTTGCCGGGCGCTCATTAAAAGCGCCGGTGATTGCGGCGTCGCTGATGCTGACCAACCTTTCTACCGAACAACTGGTGGGATTATCCGGCCAGGCCTACCGCAGCGGCATGTCGGTGATGGGCTGGGAGGTGACCTCGGCGGTGACGCTCATTTTTCTGGCGCTGATTTTCCTGCCCCGTTATCTGCAGCGCGGCATCGCCACCATCCCGGATTTTCTCGAAGAGCGCTATGACAAGACCACGCGCATCATCATCGACTTCTGTTTCCTGATTGCGACCGGTATCTGCTTCCTGCCGATTGTGCTCTATTCCGGCGCGCTGGCGTTAAACAGCCTGTTCCATGTGGGTGACTCGTTGGGCATTTCTCAGGGCGCGGCGATTTGGCTGCTGGTTATCCTGTTAGGCATGGCAGGCATTCTTTACGCGGTTGTTGGCGGGATGCGAGCAATGGCGATTGCCGATTCGATTAACGGCATCGGGCTGATCATTGGTGGCCTGATAGTGCCGGTGTTTGGGCTGATAGTCATGGGCGACGGCAGCTTTTTGCAGGGGCTCGAACAACTCACCACGGTCCATGCCGAAAAGCTTAACTCCATTGGCGGCAGCCACGATCCGCTGCCGATTGGGGCGGCGTTCACCGGGCTGATTCTGGTGAACACCTTTTACTGGTGTACCAACCAGGGCATTGTTCAGCGCACGCTGGCCTCGAAAAGCCTGGCGGAAGGGCAGAAAGGGGCACTGCTGACGGCGGTGCTCAAAATGCTCGACCCGCTGATCCTGGTGCTGCCGGGGCTGATCGCGTTTCATCTATTTCAGGACTTACCGAGCGCGGATATGGCCTATCCGGCCCTGGTCAGCAAAGTGCTGCCGCTGCCGCTGGTGGGCTTTTTTGGCGCCGTGCTGTTTGGCGCGGTGATCAGCACCTTCAACGGCTTTCTCAACAGCGCCAGTACGCTGTTCAGCATGGGGATTTATCGTCGCATCCTTAATCAGAACGCGCAGCCTGAGCAGTTGGTCCGGGTCGGGCGTCGGTTTGGCCTGCTGATCGCAGTGGTTTCCCTGCTGGTCGCCCCGTGGATTGCGAATGCGCCCCAGGGTCTCTACAGCTGGATGAAGCAGCTGAACGGTATCTACAACGTGCCGCTGGTGACCATCATCATCATGGGCTTCTTTTTCCCGCGCATTCCGGCGCTGGCCGCGAAGGTGGCGATGTTCCTCGGGATTTGCAGCTACATCACCATCAACTATCTGGTGAAGTTTGAGTTCCATTTTCTCTACGTATTGGCCTGCACCTTCTGCATCAATGTGGTCGTCATGCTGGTGATTGGCTACATCAGGCCCCGCCCGACGCCGTTTAAATTCCACGACGCCTTCGCGGTGGATATGCAGCCGTGGAAGAACGCCAAAATCGCCTCCGTCGGCATCCTGTTCGCCATGATTGGTGTCTATTCCGGGCTGGCGCAGTTCGGCGGCTACCCGGTGATATGGCTGACGTACCTGAGCTATGGCATCACCGCGGCAGTGGTGCTGTATCTCTTCCGCTCCCACTGGCAGGCGCACCGCGCTGAGCCTGACGTTCTTGTTGCAGACATTAAGGAAAAACCATGAGCCGTCCGAATTTCCTGTTCATCATGACCGACACGCAGGCGACGAATATGGTCGGGTGCTACAGCGGGCAGCCGCTGAATACCCACCATATCGACCAGCTGGCTGAAGAAGGGATCCGTTTTAACTCGGCCTACACCTGCTCACCGGTTTGTACGCCCGCCCGTGCGGGGCTGTTCACCGGGATTTATGCCAACCAGTCAGGGCCGTGGACCAACAACGTCGCGCCGGGGAAAAACATCTCCACCATGGGGCGCTATTTCCAGGATGCGGGCTATCACACCTGCTACATCGGCAAATGGCACCTCGACGGGCACGATTATTTCGGTACCGGCGTTTGCCCGCCAGAGTGGGATGAAGAATTTTGGTATGACGGTGCGAACTATCTGGCGGAGCTCACCGACAAGCAAATCAGCCTGTGGCGTAACGGCCTGAACAGCGTTGAGGAT
Source organism: Pantoea sp. sgz302252 (assembly GCF_047713085.1). Taxonomy (NCBI): domain Bacteria; kingdom Pseudomonadati; phylum Pseudomonadota; class Gammaproteobacteria; order Enterobacterales; family Erwiniaceae; genus Pantoea; species Pantoea sp. sgz302252. The sequence goes on along the minus strand of NZ_JBLFJW010000045.1, from coordinate 12,410 downwards.
CTGCAGGAGCATCAGATAGATGAGACCTTCACCTGGGCGCACCGCATCAGCAACCGGGCGATAGATTTTCTCGGCAAGCCCGCGCGGAAAGACGACCCGTTCCTGATGGTGGTCTCCTACGACGAGCCGCATCACCCGTTCACCTGCCCAGTGGAATATCTCGAGAAATATGAGGATTTTTACTACGAGCTCGGCGAAAAAGGGCGAGACACGCTGGAAGGCAAACCTGAACATCACCGCCTGTGGGCGCAGGCGATGCCGTCTCCGGTGGGAGAGGACGCGCGCTATCACCATCCGATGTACTTTGCCTGTAATGATTTTGTCGACGATCAGATTGGTCGGGTGGTTAACGCCCTGACGCCGGAACAGCGAGCCAACACCTGGGTAATTTATACCTCCGATCATGGCGAGATGATGGGCGCGCACAGGCTTATCAGTAAAGGCGCTGCGATGTATGACGACATCACGCGCATTCCATTGATTATGCGCCCACCACAAGGCAAACCGGCGCAGGTGGACACCCCGGTCAGCCATATCGATTTGCTGCCAACCATGCTGGCGCTGGCGGGCATTCATCAGCCCGACATTTTGCCTGGGGAAAATATCCTGCAGGCGCAAGCCACGCGCGGTGTGATGGTGGAATTTAACCGCTATGAAATTGAGCACGACAGCTTCGGCGGTTTCATTCCGGTGCGCTGCTGGGTGACGGAACGCTGGAAGCTGGTGCTGAATTTGTTCACCAGCGATGAGCTGTATGACAGGCACAACGACCCGGACGAGCTGCAAAACCTGATTAATGATGCTGACTTCGCGAAGGTGCGAGACGAACTGCACGACAGCCTGCTGGATTACATGGATAAAATCCGCGATCCGTTCAGAACCTATCAATGGAGCCTGCGCCCGTGGCGAGTGCAGGCGCAGCCCCGCTGGATGGGCGCGTTCCGCCCGCGCCCGGAAGATGGCTACTCTCCGGTGGTGCGAGACTACGATACCGGCCTGCCAACCCAGGGTGTTAAGGTGGAAGAGAAAAAGCAGAAGTTTTGAGTTGGGCATGCACCCTCTCCCCGGCCCTCTCCCACAGGGAGAGGGGGAAAACCGGACAGTTCCCTCTCCCTCGGGAGAGGGTTAGGGAGAGGGGAAACACCACAAGGAGCAACAATGAAAATATCCCGCCTCGGTGAAGCGCCGGACTACCGCTTCTCGCTGGCCAATGAGCGCACGTTCCTCGCCTGGATCCGCACCGCGCTGGGCTTTCTGGCTGCGGGTGTCGGGCTTGACCAACTGGCACCTGATTTCGCCACGCCGGTTATCCGCGAACTGCTTGCGCTTCTGCTGTGTCTGTTTGCCGGAGGGCTGGCGATTTACGGCTACCTGCGCTGGTTGAATAACGAAAAGGCCATGCGCCTGAAGCAGGATTTACCCTACACTCGCGGATTACTGATTATCAGCGTTGCGCTTCTGGCTGTGGCTGCGGCGGTAATGGTACTGGTGTTTTATGCCTGATACTCGCCGCGCACGTCGCGAAAACGATCCTGGGTTACAGCCGGAGCGTACATCGCTGGCCTGGTTTCGTACTTTGCTTGGCTACGGTGCGTTGATGGCGCTGGCCCTGAAGCATAACTGGCATCGGGCAGGCACACCGTTCTGGCTGTCTGTTGCTGTGCTGATGGTGGTGGGATTTATTCTCTGGACGTACACCCGCAGACGGAATCTGATGGATGTCTCCGTCCCAGATTTCGCTCAAAATCAGGCGGTGCGTGACAAATTTATGATCGCCCTCGCGGTGCTGGCCCTGGCTTTACTGTTTGCTATAACCCACTTACAGCAACTCGTCACCATCATTTAAGGGACTGAAATGACAGGATGCCACGTCATGGTCAAACCGGGCAGCTCACGATGTAACCTCAACTGCCGCTACTGCTTTTATCTCGATAAACCTCAACAGCCTGTGATGAGCGATGACACGCTCACCGCCTTCATTTGCCAGCACATTGAAGCCCAGCCCGGGGACGAGGTGCAGTTTGCCTGGCAGGGCGGCGAACCGACGCTTTGCGGGCTGGATTTCTTCCGTCGGGCGGTCGCGCTTCAACAACAGCATGCGCAAGGGAAGCGTATCTACAACACGTTCCAGACTAACGGGATTTTGATCACTGACGAATGGTGTCGCTTTTTTAAGGAACACCGCTGGCTGGTGGGCATCTCCCTCGATGGGCCGCCAGAGCTGCATGACGTGCACCGGGTGAGTCGCAGTGGGAATCCAACTCAGCACAAGGTATTGCAGGCCATCACAGCGCTTAAAGCGCATGGCGTGGCGTTCAACCTGCTGGTCGTTGTGAACAGTCACAATAGCCAGCATCCGCAGGCTTTGTATCGCTATTTGCGAGGGCTGGGCACCCCTTATTTGCAGTTTATCCCGCTGCTGGAGATGAACGATCATCAGCCTGATGAGTACTCTGTTCCGGCAAAATCGTGGGGCGATTTTTTGTGTGCGGTTTTTGATAGTTGGGTGCGGGAAGATGTGGGTCGGGTGTTCGTGCAGTTGTTTGACTCCACGCTGGGTGTCTGGAACGGTTTTTCTTCGCAAATGTGTTCGCTCGGTAAAACCTGCGGACATGCTTTTGCTCTTGAAAGCAACGGCGATCTGTATCAATGCGATCACTATGTCTATCCGTCTTTCCGCCTTGGCAACCTGCATAAGACCACGCTGAGCGAATTGAGTGATAGCGAAGAAGCTCGCTCTTTTGGGCAATTCAAAAAGTCATCGCTGTCGGAAGAGTGTCAGTCGTGTTCTGTCCTGAAATTATGCAATGGCGATTGCCCTAAGCATCGGGATGTCAGCGGCAAAAGCGCCTTGTGTGAAGGGTATCGTACGTTTTTCCTGTACAGCGAACCCCACATGAAAGTGATGCGAGACCTGATTCGCCAGCGCCGCTCACCGATGGAATTGATGATGATGCTGAGTAGCAATAATTAAGAACATTGCAGTTTTTAAATAAATAACTTTCAGGAATGTTTTTTAATAAACTATTACCTGTGGCTATTTTTGTTTTTTTATATTTTTCCCTGGATCACAAATTTAAATATCATTCTGTCTGCAGTCCTTCTTTTCCGTTACTGTCTCCTCTCTAACTTACCCGGAGGATCTCATGGCAAATCCAGCTTGGCTTACTCTCAATGGCTCACGGCAAGGACTAATATCTGCGGGAGCGGGTGCTCGATCGTCCATCGGCAATAAAGCACAGCTTTCACATCTTGATGAGATTATGATTCTCGCCATTAATCATTCAATGACAAGAGTACAAAATGTTAACCATCAGTCGTTAGATATTCGCAAGCCAATTGATAAAGCGACGCCGTTATTGACTGCGGCAATTAATGATAATGAAGAGTTGAATTGTGTAATTTGTTTCTGGCGAACAAATAGAGCGGGTATGAATGAAGTGTATTTCAAGATCACTCTGATTAAAGCCCGGATTGCCAAAGTATCCTTGATTCTGCCTCATGTTATTTCTCAGCCTGCAGGTCAGCCGGAAGAGGTGGTCTCGTTTACCTACGAAAGCATCACTCAGGAACACACGATGGCAAGTACGAGTGCTTATAGTTTCTGGGAAGAAAGGATCATGTGATGGTCAAGGGCGGGCGTAATTGATATGGGAAATATATCAGCGGAAATAAAAATGAAACTCAGGTCTGACAGAGCATTATCTGCCTATTTGGATAGCGGTATCAGAGGGTTTCGTAAAGGCGCAGAGAAAACGATGAGTGACCTTTATGCTGGGGTTGAAAGAGCCTCATGGTATAGTTCATGCGTTTTTCCTGAGTATCAGGATATCTGCAGGTCACAGTTTTCAGAAGATATGAGAATGATAACCTGCATTAAAGAGTTTCTCCACCGAACAGATGCCATTCTGGATATGCTCGTTTTGTGTGTTGATTATGTTCTTTCGCATTATAACGAGCAAGAACGGCAGAATATTATAGGCGCAGTGCTGCACCAATCTGATTATTGCTATAGCGAAAGTGATGATATTTACAGCGGTAGTGATATTCATGATAGTGCACACGTAATTTTAAAAAATGAAAATTTTGTGGCGCGAGTAGTGCGTGAATGTAATTTGTCATCTGCAGAAATATCTGACTATTCTGTGATGGCTACAGCTGGCGGATTGGCGATGTTGAGAACCAGCGATGCCGTAAGGCGTTCAGTCGCATATGCAATAGCTAAAGCAACGTCTGAGTCATTATCGCTGTCAATGAGTATAAGGGGCCGACTAAACTCAGTATTGACTCTCTCAGTAAATATCCTGAATTTCTATGGAATTGTTCAGCAGGCTGCGTCTGCGGCCAGAAGGTTACAACAAAAAAATCGTGAATATTATGATATATTATATGCTAATCAGCTGGAAATGTTTTTCTTTTTTGTTGAAGGCCAAATCCCGGAAGAGTTTTATTATCCGTCGTTGATATCGACAGATGCCGAATCTACAATCAGAATTTTGCAGGGAATCATGAAATGACATCAATCCTGAAGTTTATTGGGAAACAGGTGGCTATAGAGTTTGGGCAGTACATTTATTCCCTGTCGATATTGGCGTTGTTATTTACACTCATGTACAACCTGAATATTTGGTTTCCGGAGAATCCTGGTTCTGTTATTTTATCTTCATTAGTGCTAACCGTTTCCTTCAGTGTAGTAGTCGCGAAATCGAAGAAAGTCGTTATTGATTTCTGTGGGCAACTATCTCTGATCGCGGCCAGGAAACTCTCTAAAAGAACGCAGTTCATTGTAAAATTACTCAGCATCTCACTGATTTTTTTATTGCTTCTCTTGTTGGCTCTTTTGCTTATATTTCTTCACGATCAGATAGTTAAAATTATTATTTTGTCAGTGTTGTTGCATATCCTTATAAAAAGCTTCACCCCGTGAACCCTTCGGTGAAGAGAGGAAGAAAAACCCTCTCCTCTCCGTCATACCGGCTGCTGGCCTTGATTAAAGCGTGAAGCCAGCGGCAGCCAGCACAGTAAAATCAGCAAGCCCATCAGCGTCATCAGCAGGCCCAGACTGCTTTGCCCGTGTTGCGGCAGCATCGCAGAGAGCCATGCCAGCATGCCGGAGCCGATGTTTTGCAGGCCGCCAACCAGCGCACCAGCCGTGCCTGCGAGGAAGGGGAAGGGTTCCATGGCGCCACTGGTCGCAAGCGGAAACAGCATGCCCGCACCAAAGAAGAACAGCGCGGCAGGCACCAGCAGCGTCCAGACGTTCATTACCCCAAGCAGACCTGGTATCCACATCATCAGCCCCGCCAGCAGGCAGCTAATCACCGATTGCCACATCAGGCTGGAAAAACGCTTGTTCTGACGGCCTGCGAACCACGCGCCAAAAAAGGCCGCCGGAATAGGCAGAATAAACAGAACGCTAACCACCATACTGCTCAGGCCAAGTCCTGCACCAAGCAATACGCCGGAGCTGGCTTCAAACACGGCAATACCGGCCAGACCGCCAATCAGCATTAGCAGATAACAATTGAATGCTCCGTTGCCAAACAGCGTTTTGTAGCTGGTTATCAGGCGAGTCGGCGGCGCATTTTGGGGGCGAGTTTCCGGCATCCAGCGTGCCATGCTGAAGGTGACAATGACGCACAAAATCAGCAGGAAACCGTAACAGGCGCGCCAGTTCCACAGCGTATCGAGCATCCCGCCAATCAGCGGTGCCAGCAGCGGACTCACCAGAATACCCATGTTTAACAAGCTGTTGGCATGACGAAGCTGCGTGCCTTCATACAGGTCACGCGGCAGCGTACGGGCCATCACGCCACCCACGCCGGTACCCATGCCCTGAAGCGCACTGGCGAAAATCAGCACTGGCAAGCTGCTGGTGGCGATCGCCAAAAGCGTCGCGACCATAAAAATGGTCATTCCGGCAAGGATGACCGGGCGGCGACCAATGCGATCAGACAGTGGGCCGTAGAACAGCTGAGAAACCCCGTAGGTCAGCAGGTAAGCCGCCATCACGCTCTGAACGGCACCTTCGCGCACGTTCAGTTCACGCGCCATGTTCGCAATGGCCGGAATATAAATGGTTTGCGCCATCTGCCCGACCGCGACCAGCAGGACGAGCATCAACAACAGACTGACGTTCTTATGCCTTTTCATCTCGATGAATTCGTTGTTATTGGTTGGAATTAAAGAATATGTGACTGGCTAAATCGCCAAATGCGGGAGGAATCTACCACAGTAGCGTGACAGAACAACCATAGGGGAGAGATTGAATCAGAGCATTCAGGCAGATTTAGTAAACGATTATCGGCAACTAATGTTGCCAGTGAGGCGCGTGAAAGAGGGGCGGTTGCCCGCCCCTCTTCGGTACGGCTTGAACCTGATTACCGGAAGGTTTTCAGGACGGCATCAAGCAGTTGCAGCAACGCAACCATGAGTTTCAGGACAAGCAAAACCAGTTCCAGTCCACCCATACGTTTCTCCTGTGGTTCAAGGAGAACTGCCGGCTGACTTACCTTTCCGCTGCCTGTCATCAGCCGTGTTGTTGACGTAACACAGTGTGCTCTCCTGGGGGTTAAGGCGCTGACGGCACCACCCGTTTCAGCCAGGACTTTTGCGCGCCGGTCAAACATGCGGCCCCCTTATGGCTCACTGCGAACATCCTCAGTATAGATAAATACTGTATGTATGAACAGTATTTTATCGACAAAACCTGCGGCGTGTTTCATACTGCACAACAGCATAAACCGGAGTGAAAATTGCGCGATTGGCAGCGATCGCGTATACTTTTGCCGTTGACGTAACAGAGTGTGCTTCGCGGTTACCAGCCGCAAACCACGGATAAAACCTCGCTCCGGCGGGGTTTTTTGTTTTCTGAGGTTTTGCAGGGAAATGTGATCACTGGCGCAAATTACTGCGAGCGCGGATAAAGCCCTTGCCGCCATCCGTAAGCTGTGCTTGTATAAATCCAGTCAATAACACAACGTCATGGTCCCTAATGAACATCACCCTGAACGCAATCAACCTACTACCCACTGCGCAACCAGCCGCAGTGGTCGTTGTGCGTGTGGTGGTGGTCGTCGGCAATGCGCCGTAGGGTCCGGAACACACGATTCCAAAACCCCGCCGGCGCAAACCGGGCGGGGTTTTTCGTTTAAGCCTCCCCGGAAAGTCGGCCCAGAATAAGAAGGACTGGAGCATGGCTACTTCGGGCACGCAGTCGTCACAAGCAACATCTCAGGCAAAGCGTTTTACGGGCGCACAGCTGATCGTTCATTTGCTGGAGCGTCAGGGTATCACCACGGTCACCGGCATTCCGGGCGGAACCGTCTTACCGCTGTACGATGCGCTGAGCCAAAGCAAACAGATTCGCCATGTGCTGGCTCGCCACGAACAGGGCGCGGGGTTTATCGCTCAGGGCATGGCGCGTACGCAGGGCAAACCGGCCGTTTGCATGGCTTGTAGCGGTCCCGGAGCGACCAACCTGGTCACCGCCATTGCAGACGCGCGTCTCGACTCCATTCCCCTGGTGTGCATCACCGGGCAGGTTCCGGCCTCAATGATCGGCACCGACGCGTTTCAGGAAGTGGACACCTACGGCATCTCTATCCCTATCACCAAACACAACTACTTAGTGCGCGATATCAGCGAACTTCCGCAGGTGATCAGCGATGCGTTTCGCATTGCCCAGTCTGGCCGCCCAGGCCCGGTGTGGGTGGATATTCCGAAGGATGTTCAGACCGCTGAAATCGACATCGACGACCTGCCGATGCCAGGCTGCAAAGCGCCAGCCCCCGTGTTTAATCTGAGCGACGTGCGCGAAGCGGCGGCGATGATTAACGCCGCCAGGCGCCCGGTGCTTTATCTGGGCGGTGGGGTGATTAACGTGCCGGAACAAATCCGCAAGCTGGCGGAAAAAGCCAACCTGCCGACCACCATGACGTTGATGGCGCTTGGCATGCTGCCCAAAGCACACCCGCTGTCGCTGGGTATGTTGGGGATGCACGGCGCGCGCAGCACCAACTTCATCCTGCAAGAATCTGATTTGCTGATTGTTTTAGGCGCACGTTTTGATGACCGGGCGATTGGCAAAACCGAGCAGTTCTGCCCGAATGCTAAAATTATCCACGTGGATATCGACCGCGCAGAGCTGGGCAAAATCAAGCAGCCTCACGTGGCGATGCAGGCTGATGTTGGCGAAGTGCTGGACCAACTGATCCCGCTGATTGAAGCGCAGTCGCGTACAGAGTGGCGTCAACTGGTGGCAGATTTGCAGCAGGAATTCCCGTCAGCCATTCCGCAAGCGGGCGATCCGCTGACGCATTACGGCCTGATTAACGCCGTGGCTGCGTGCGTTGACGACGAAGCGATTGTGACCACCGACGTCGGTCAGCATCAGATGTGGACGGCGCAGGCCTATCCGTTAAACCGCCCTCGTCAGTGGCTGACCTCTGGCGGCCTCGGCACCATGGGCTTTGGCTTGCCTGCGGCGATTGGCGCGGCGCTGGCGAACCCTCATCGCAAAGTGCTGTGTTTCTCCGGCGACGGTAGCCTGATGATGAACATTCAGGAAATGGCGACGGCGGCAGAAAATCAGCTCGACGTGAAAATCATCCTGATGAACAACGAAGCGCTGGGTCTGGTGCATCAGCAGCAGAGCCTGTTCTATAAACAGGGCGTGTTCGCGGCGACCTACCCGGGGATGATTAACTTCATGCAGATTGCTCAAGGTTTTGGCCTGCAAACCTGCGACCTCAACGCAGCGGAAGATCCGCAAGCGGCGCTGCAGGAGATTATCTCTCGTCCGGGCCCGGCGCTGATTCATGTGCGTATCGATCCTGAACAAAAAGTCTGGCCAATGGTGCCACCGGGCGCTGCAAATACTGAAATGGTGGGGGAATAAGCCATGCAAAACGCGATTCATGACAACGTGATTCTGGAACTCACCGTGCGTAACCACCCTGGCGTAATGACCCACGTCTGCGGCCTGTTTGCTCGCCGTGCGTTTAACGTGGAAGGCATTCTTTGTCTGCCGATTCAGAACAGCGATAAAAGCCGGATTTGGCTGCTGGTGAATAACGATCAGCGTCTGGAGCAGATGATCAGCCAAATCGACAAGCTGGAAGACGTGACACAGGTGGTTCGTCACCAAAGCGACCCGGGCGTGTTTAACAAGCTAGGGCTCTTTTTTGAGTGATCTGCACGCAGAGTAAAAATACATCACAAATTCACGCCGCGAAGGGTCGACATGTGTCCGCAGGGCTTTATGATGTGACGGCAATGATTGCCTGAGAGGACGCATGATCTGGTTGATGTTAGCCACGCTAGTGGTGGTGTTTGTGGTGGGATTCAGGGTGCTGACCTCGGATTCACGTCGAGCGATAAAGCGCCTGAGCGAGCGGCTAGGCGTTACGCCAATGCCGGTAGAATCGATGATCGATCAGATGGGCAAAAAGCAGGGCGAAGAGTATCTGCACTATCTGGAGCGTCCTAACGAAGCGCATTTGCAGAATGCTGCGCAGGTGCTGCTGATTTGGCAGGTCGCGGTGGTGGATGCCAGCGAAAGTAATCTGTTGTACTGGCATCGGCAGATGCAAAAAGCCCGGCTTGCCGCGCCCATCACCGATGCCCAAATCCGTCTGGCGCTCAGCTTTTTACGTGAGCTGGAGCCGGATATGCATGATTTCAACAGCTTCCAGCATCGCTATAACCAACTGTTTATGCCGCAGGATGGGGTGACCTGGTTGCACTGAATAACGTTTTCCCCTCACCCTAACCCTCTCCCCAAAGGGGCGAGGGGATCAGAAAGGTGCTCGTTTTGCTCCCTCTCCCTTTCAGGGAGAGGGTCGGGGTGAGGGTCACTGGCGTTGCCATTGCCAATAGTTGCCAAAACGTTAAATACGTCACAAATAAAATGTTACACTGCGCAACTTTCCCCCAAACAGAGCGCAGGTTCCCATGAGCGAATGCACAGCCAAACTATCCCCTGACGACACCCTCACGCGGCCTAACTGGTCTGCGGTATTTGCTGTCGCGTTCTGCGTTGCCTGTTTGATTACCGTGGAATTTCTGCCGGTTAGCTTGCTGACGCCAATGGCGCAGGAACTCGGCATTACTGAAGGGGTTGCCGGGCAGTCCGTCACCACCACGGCGTTTGTGGCGATGTTCGCCAGCCTGTTTGTGACGCACGTGATTGGCCGTACCGACCGACGCCTGATCGTCATCTTGTTTGCCGTGCTGCTTACCGCTTCTTGCCTGCTGGTTTCCTTTGCTTCGAGTTTCAGCCTTTTGCTTTTAGGCCGCGCCTGTCTTGGCCTTGCGCTCGGGGGATTCTGGGCGATGTCGGCTTCGCTGACCATGCGTCTGGTGCCTGCTCGTGTCGTGCCGAAGGCGCTCTCCGTCATCTTTGGGGCGGTGTCGATAGCGCTGGTGATTGCCGCGCCGCTGGGCAGTTTCCTCGGCGGAATGATTGGCTGGCGTAATGTCTTCAATGGCGCAGCGTTGATGGGCTTGTTGTGTATCGTTTGGGTATGGAAAGCGTTGCCGTCATTGCCGGGTGAAGCCGGGCAGAAAGCCAACATGTTCGGCTTGTTGAAACGACCTGGCGTGCTGGCGGGGATGACCGCTATTTTCATGGCCTTCGCCGGGCAATTCGCCTTCTTCACCTACATTCGCCCGGTGTTCATGACGCTGGCGGGCTTCGATGTGGATGGCCTGACGCTGGTGCTGCTGAGTTTCGGTATCGCCAGTTTTGTCGGCACCTCGCTTTCAGCGCCGATCCTCAAACATTCGGTCAAACTGGCGCTGGCGTGCGCGCCGCTGATTTTGGCAGTCAGTGCGGCGGTATTAGTGCTGTGGGGCAGTGAGAAAATAGTGGCGGCCACCGTCGCGATTATCTGGGGCTTTGCTTTTGCGTTGGTGCCGGTCGGCTGGTCAACGTGGATCACCCGTTCGCTCTCCGATCAGGCGGAAAAAGCCGGGTCAATTCAGGTTAATGCCGATCATTTAAGAGTACTTGAACGATCCTGCCAGTGAGAGACAATCCGGGAACAGCCCTCTGCTCCCGGATTTTTTTATGTCTGAACAGGATATGGATTTTGTTGTTGATGCTTTCGCCTCTGAGCTGGATGCTTTTTCTCGCTCCCTTGACCCCCTCTGGATACACCAGGCATTAAGCGCCTGCCAGAAGGCCAGCATTCGCAGGCGTCGCCTCCCTGCTGAGCAGGCTGTCTGGCTTATTCTGATGATGGGGTTGCTGCGTGACTTATCCATTAAAGATGTCTGCCATCATCTCGACATTGTTCTCCAGCCTGAAGACGGTTATCAAAGCCTTGCCCCCAGCGTACTCACTGCCGCACGCCAGCGCCTGGGCGAAGCCCCACTTCGCTACCTTTTTCATGCCTGCAACGAGGCCTGGCAACCTGCGGCACTCGGGCCCGCTACGTTCCATGGCCTCCGGGTTCTGAGCGTTGACGGAACACTTTTTCGCACGCCCGATTCACCTGAGAACGCCGCTGCTTTTGGGTTTATCGAACCGTCCACGGGGACATTCCCGCAGGTACGGATGGTCGGGCTGATGGCAACCCATTCCCATATGTTGCTGGATGCGGCGTTTGGCGGTGTGGCCGAGGGGGAGCTAACGCTGGCGCATCGTCTGATTTCCTCCGCCCCTGACCATACGCTGACCCTGTTCGACCGCTGTTATTTCAGCGCGGCTTTTTTCCTGGAATGGCAGCAGGCCGGAGCCTGCACACACTGGCTCACACCAGTAAAAAGTAAACTCCGCTATGAGGTTATCGAACGATACAGCGATTACGACATGCTGATTGAGATGCCGGTTTCACCTCAGGCTCGCAAGGCTGCGCCTCATCTCCCGGAAGTCTGGCGGGCAAGGATGGTGAGTTATGTCAGCGGTGGCGGTAAAGGGAAAATCACGGGATTTTTAACGTCGCTGACCGATCCGGTCGCCTGGCCAGTCGAAGATTTGCTGCGAATTTACTGGGAACGCTGGGAGATCGAACTAGGCTATGGAGAGCTAAAAAGACGGCAGTTGAAGGGGGAGGTCACACTGCGGAGCCGATTTCCGGAGGGGGTAAAACAGGAGCTGTGGGGGATCCTGGTGTCGTACAACCTGCTGAGAAAGGAAATGGTGGATATTGCAGGAGAGGCCGGCGTTATTCCAACCCGGATAAGTTTCGTGGCGGCATTAAATATTCTGATATCGCAGGTCAGGGTGAGTGGTAAGGGCGCGACGGGGAATATACCTAAGCATCTGAAAGGAATGAGGGAAAATGTAAAAGCCTTTATCCTTCCGGAAAAAAGAAAGCACCGACGATACGAGCGTTCGGTGCTTTATATTCCGCCTAAATATCCGTTCAGCTATAAGTCACGCGAGGCTTAAGTGAACGGCATTA
>NZ_JBLFJW010000044.1:0-28472 GCF_047713085.1 Pantoea sp. sgz302252 | reverse complement strand
CACGCCGACTATGTTAAAAACATGATCACCGGTGCGGCTCAGATGGATGGCGCGATCCTGGTTGTTGCTGCGACTGACGGCCCTATGCCTCAGACTCGTGAGCACATCCTGCTGGGTCGCCAGGTAGGCGTTCCGTTCATCATCGTGTTCCTGAACAAATGCGACATGGTTGATGACGAAGAGCTGCTGGAACTGGTAGAAATGGAAGTTCGTGAACTTCTGTCTCAGTACGATTTCCCAGGTGACGACACTCCGATCGTTCGTGGTTCTGCGCTGAAAGCGCTGGAAGGCGAAGCAGAGTGGGAAGCGAAAATCATCGAACTGGCTGGCTTCCTGGATTCTTACATCCCGGAACCAGAGCGTGCGATTGACAAGCCGTTCCTGCTGCCAATCGAAGACGTATTCTCCATCTCCGGCCGTGGTACTGTAGTTACCGGTCGTGTAGAGCGCGGTATCGTTAAAGTTGGCGAAGAAGTAGAAATCGTGGGTATCAAAGAAACCGCGAAAACGACCTGTACTGGCGTTGAAATGTTCCGCAAACTGCTGGACGAAGGCCGTGCTGGTGAGAACGTTGGTGTTCTGCTGCGTGGTATCAAACGTGAAGAAATCGAACGTGGTCAGGTACTGGCGAAGCCAGGCTCAATCAAGCCACACACCAAGTTCGAATCTGAAGTGTACATCCTGTCCAAAGACGAAGGCGGCCGTCATACTCCGTTCTTCAAAGGCTACCGTCCACAGTTCTACTTCCGTACAACTGACGTGACCGGTACCATCGAACTGCCAGAAGGCGTAGAGATGGTCATGCCAGGCGACAACATCAAAATGGTTGTTACCCTGATCCACCCAATCGCGATGGATGACGGTCTGCGTTTCGCAATCCGTGAAGGCGGCCGTACCGTTGGCGCGGGCGTTGTTGCTAAAGTTATCAGCTAATCACTGATAACATTTGACGCAATGCGCAATAAAAGGGCATCATTTGATGCCCTTTTTGCACGCTTTCGAACCAGAACCTGGCTCATCAGTGATTTTTTTTGTCATAATCATTGCTGAGACAGGCTCTGAAGAGGGCGTTAAGTCCGAAACGCAACAGAGCATTTCGGTTTTGGTTGCCTCGCACTCTCGCGGGGCAAAGATGTTTGTCGAATTCTTGTGACAGGTTGGTTTATGAGTGCGAATACCGAAGCTCAAGGGAGCGGGCGCGGCCTGGAAGCGATGAAGTGGGTGGTCGTTGCAGTTCTGCTGATCGTAGCCATTGTGGGCAACTACCTCTATCGTGACATTACGTTGCCGCTACGTGCGCTTGCCGTGGTGATTCTGATTGCTGCAGCGGGCGGTGTCGCGCTGTTGACGACAAAAGGCAAAGCGACCGTCGCGTTTGCTCGTGAAGCACGTACTGAAGTTCGTAAGGTCATTTGGCCTACGCGTCAGGAAACGCTGCACACCACGCTGATTGTGGCCGCGGTTACTGCTGTAATGTCACTGATCCTGTGGGGACTGGATGGTATTCTGGTTCGCCTGGTCTCCTTTATCACTGGCCTGAGGTTCTGAGATGTCTGAAGCTCCTAAAAAGCGCTGGTACGTCGTTCAGGCGTTTTCCGGTTTTGAAGGCCGCGTAGCCACTTCGCTGCGTGAGCATATCAAATTACACAATATGGAAGAGTTGTTTGGTGAAGTTATGGTTCCAACTGAAGAAGTGGTTGAGATCCGTGGCGGCCAGCGTCGCAAGAGCGAGCGCAAATTCTTCCCAGGTTACGTGCTTGTGCAGATGGTAATGAATGACGCCAGCTGGCACCTGGTGCGTAGCGTACCGCGCGTAATGGGCTTCATCGGTGGTACTTCCGATCGTCCGGCGCCGATCAGCGATAAAGAAGTTGATGCGATCATGAACCGCCTGCAGCAGGTGGGTGATAAACCGCGTCCGAAAACGCTGTTCGAGCCAGGTGAAATGGTTCGTGTTAATGACGGTCCGTTTGCTGACTTCAATGGCGTGGTCGAAGAAGTCGACTACGAGAAGTCCCGCCTGAAAGTTTCTGTTTCTATCTTCGGTCGTGCAACACCGGTAGAACTGGACTTTGCGCAGGTTGAAAAAGCTTAAATAAGCAGCGATCAAACGTTGCACAAGGCGCGAGATTGGAATACAATTTCGCGCCTTTTGTATTTATGGGCCTTGTGCACATAAATCACGTATTAATCACGGGGAGCCTTTTTAAGGCGTTATCACCCAATAGAGGAAATTGAGAATGGCTAAGAAAGTCCAAGCCTACGTCAAGCTGCAGGTTGCAGCTGGTATGGCGAACCCAAGTCCACCGGTTGGTCCAGCACTGGGTCAGCAGGGCGTAAACATCATGGAATTCTGTAAAGCGTTTAACGCCAAAACCGAATCCCTGGAAAAAGGTCTGCCGATCCCGGTAGTCATCACCGTTTACGCTGACCGTTCTTTCACTTTCGTTACCAAGACTCCGCCAGCTGCTGTTCTTCTGAAGAAAGCTGCAGGCATCAAGTCTGGTTCCGGTAAGCCGAACAAAGAGAAAGTGGGTAAAATTTCTCGCGCTCAGCTGCAGGAAATCGCGCAGACCAAAGCTGCCGACATGACTGGCGCCGACATTGAAGCGATGACTCGCTCCATTGAAGGTACTGCACGTTCCATGGGCCTGGTAGTGGAGGACTAAGAAATGGCTAAACTGACCAAGCGCATGCGTGTGATCCGCGATAAAGTTGACGCGACCAAGCAGTATGACATCAACGAAGCTATCGCTCTGCTGAAGGAACTGGCTACGGCTAAGTTCGTAGAAAGCGTAGACGTTGCCGTTAACCTCGGCATCGATGCTCGTAAATCTGACCAGAACGTACGTGGTGCAACTGTACTGCCGCACGGTACTGGCCGTTCTGTTCGTGTTGCCGTATTTGCCCAGGGCCCTAACGCTGAAGCAGCTAAAGCTGCTGGCGCTGAGCTGGTAGGTATGGAAGATCTGGCTGACCAGATCAAGAAAGGCGAAATGAACTTTGACGTTGTTATTGCTTCCCCGGATGCAATGCGCGTTGTTGGCCAGTTGGGCCAGGTTCTGGGTCCACGCGGCCTGATGCCAAACCCGAAAGTCGGTACTGTAACCCCTAACGTTGCTGAAGCTGTTAAGAACGCTAAAGCAGGTCAGGTTCGTTATCGTAACGACAAAAACGGCATCATCCACACCACCATCGGTAAAGTGGACTTTGACGCTGACAAACTGAAAGAAAACCTGGAAGCTCTGCTGGTTGCGCTGAAAAAAGCAAAACCAACTCAGGCGAAAGGCGTGTACATCAAGAAAGTTAGCATCTCCACCACCATGGGTGCAGGTGTTGCAGTTGATCAGGCTGGCCTGACTGCTGTTGCAAACTAATGCCTTTACGTGGGCGGTGAATTTGTCTACAATCTTACCCCCACGTTTGCTAGCGAAAGTTAGCAGGTAAAAGAATTGTTCGTTGGAGCCTGGCCTTTTCCAGGCCTCCGTCGAAGACCGCAGGTGTTTCGCAAGAGACTTAATTCCCTGCGTAGACGGTGACAGAACGCTAAGATTATTTTTTGATACTCTTTGGCTTGTTTCTGCTCACCGTATTAAGACGCTCCTCTCGTTGAGGGGAGTGAAGTGAGTTCCAGAGATAGTCTCTGGCAAACATCCAGGAGCAAAGCTAATGGCTTTAAATCTTCAAGACAAACAAGCGATTGTTGCTGAAGTCAGCGAAGTAGCCAAAGGCGCGCTGTCTGCAGTAGTTGCGGATTCCCGTGGCGTTACTGTAGACAAAATGACTGAACTGCGTAAAGCAGGTCGTGAAGCTGGCGTATACATGCGTGTTGTTCGTAACACCCTGCTGCGTCGCGTCGTTGAAGGTACTCAGTTCGAGTGCCTGAAAGACACGTTTGTTGGTCCGACCCTGATTGCATACTCTATGGAACACCCGGGCGCTGCTGCTCGTCTGTTCAAAGAGTTCGCGAAAGCGAATGCAAAATTTGAGGTCAAAGCTGCAGCCTTTGAAGGTGAGCTGATCCCGGCGTCTAATATCGACCGCCTGGCAACTCTGCCGACCTACGAAGAAGCAATTGCACGCCTGATGGCAACCATGAAAGAAGCCGCTGCCGGCAAACTGGTTCGCACTCTGGCTGCTGTACGCGATGCGAAAGAAGCTGCTTAATAGCACTTTTCTTTCTCAATCATTCGCATACGTATAAACTTATTCTGATATTCAGGAACAATTTAAATGTCTATCACTAAAGATCAAATCATCGAAGCAGTTGCCGCTATGTCCGTAATGGACGTTGTAGAACTGGTATCTGCAATGGAAGAAAAATTCGGCGTTTCTGCTGCTGCTGCTGTAGCTGTAGCTGCTGGCCCAGCTGAAGCTGCTGAAGAGAAAACTGAATTCGACGTTATCCTGAAAGCTGCTGGCGCGAACAAAGTTGCTGTAATCAAAGCCGTTCGTGGCGCAACTGGCCTGGGTCTGAAAGAAGCTAAAGACCTGGTAGAATCTGCTCCAGCCGCTCTGAAAGAAGGCGTGAGCAAAGATGACGCTGAAGCTCTGAAAAAATCTCTGGAAGAAGCTGGCGCAGAAGTTGAAGTTAAATAAGCCAACCCTTCCGGTTGCAGCCTGAGCAATTAGGCTGATGGCTGGTGACTTTTTAGTCACCAGCCTTTTTGCGCTGTAAGGCGCCAGTAGCATTTCACACTGTTTGACTGCTGGTTGTCCTGACAATGCATGTATCTATCGACGACTTAATATATTGCGACAGAGTGCCTGCTCTGTGTAAATCGCAACGAAATGGTTTAAGCGTGATAGCTACAGGTATTGCGAAAAGTGTTCCACTTTTCGGTCAACAAAATAGTGTTGCATAAACTGTCCGTCCACTGGACAGAGTCGGTCGACTTGTCAGCGAGCTGAGGAACCCTATGGTTTACTCCTATACCGAGAAAAAACGTATTCGTAAGGATTTTGGTAAACGTCCACAAGTTTTGGACATACCTTATCTCCTTTCTATCCAGCTTGACTCGTTCCAGAAGTTCATCGAGCAAGATCCTGAAGGTCAGTATGGTCTCGAAGCGGCTTTCCGCTCCGTGTTCCCCATCGCGAGCTACAGCGGCAATTCTGAGCTGCAATATGTGAGCTATCGTCTGGGCGAGCCTGTATTTGACGTTAAAGAATGTCAGATTCGCGGCGTGACTTATTCCGCTCCCCTGCGCGTTAAACTGCGTCTGGTGATTTACGAGCGTGAAGCGCCGGAAGGTACAGTCAAAGACATTAAAGAACAAGAAGTGTACATGGGCGAAATTCCGCTCATGACCGATAACGGTACCTTTGTGATCAACGGTACTGAGCGTGTTATCGTTTCTCAGCTGCATCGTAGCCCAGGCGTCTTCTTCGACAGCGATAAGGGTAAGACCCACTCTTCGGGTAAAGTGCTGTATAACGCACGTATCATCCCTTACCGTGGTTCCTGGCTGGACTTCGAGTTCGATCCGAAAGACAACCTGTTTGTCCGTATCGACCGTCGTCGTAAGCTGCCTGCGACCATCATTCTGCGTGCTCTGCAGTACACTACGGAGCAGATCCTGGATCTGTTCTTCGAAAAAGTTATTTTCGAAATCCGTGACAACAAACTGCAGATGGAGCTGATCCCTGAGCGTCTGCGTGGTGAAACCGCCTCCTTCGATATCGAAGCTGACGGTAAAGTGTACGTTGAGAAAGGCCGCCGCATTACGGCGCGTCACATTCGCCAACTGGAAAAAGATGATATCAAACACATCGAAGTTCCGGTTGAGTACATTGCAGGAAAAGTATCCGCAAAAGATTACGTTGATGCTTCTACTGGCGAGCTGATCTGCCCGGCGAACATGGAGCTGAGCCTGGATCTGCTGGCGAAGCTGAGCCAGTCTGGTCACAAACGTATCGAAACGCTGTTCACCAACGATCTGGATCACGGTGCTTACATCTCTGAGACTGTACGCGTCGACCCAACCAACGATCGTCTGAGCGCGCTGGTAGAAATCTACCGCATGATGCGCCCGGGTGAGCCACCAACTCGTGAAGCGGCTGAAAGCCTGTTCGAGAACCTGTTCTTCTCTGAAGACCGTTATGACCTTTCTGCGGTAGGCCGCATGAAGTTCAACCGTTCTCTGCTGCGTGACGAGATCGAAGGTTCCGGTATCCTGAGCAAAGAAGACATCATCGAAGTGATGAAGAAGCTCATCGGTATCCGTAACGGCATCGGTGAAGTGGATGATATCGATCACCTCGGCAACCGTCGTATCCGTTCCGTGGGCGAAATGGCGGAAAACCAGTTCCGCGTTGGCTTGGTACGTGTAGAGCGTGCGGTGAAAGAGCGTCTGTCTCTGGGCGATCTCGATACCCTGATGCCTCAGGATATGATCAACGCTAAGCCTATCTCTGCCGCAGTGAAAGAGTTCTTTGGTTCCAGCCAGCTGTCTCAATTTATGGACCAGAACAACCCACTGTCTGAGATTACGCACAAGCGTCGTATCTCTGCACTCGGCCCAGGCGGTCTGACCCGTGAACGTGCGGGCTTTGAAGTTCGAGACGTACACCCGACTCACTACGGTCGCGTGTGTCCAATCGAAACGCCTGAAGGTCCAAACATCGGTCTGATCAACTCCCTGTCCGTGTACGCACAGACTAACGAATACGGCTTCCTTGAGACGCCGTACCGTAAAGTGACCGACGGTGTTGTGACTGACGAAATTCACTACCTGTCTGCTATTGAAGAAGGCAACTACGTTATTGCTCAGGCGAACTCCAACCTGGATGATGACGGCCACTTCGAAGAAGACCTGGTAACCTGTCGTAGCAAAGGCGAATCAAGCCTGTTCAGTCGTGACCAGGTTGACTACATGGACGTTTCCACCCAGCAGGTGGTTTCCGTCGGTGCGTCCCTGATCCCGTTCCTGGAACACGATGACGCCAACCGTGCATTGATGGGTGCGAACATGCAACGTCAGGCCGTTCCAACTCTGCGCGCTGATAAGCCGCTGGTTGGTACCGGTATGGAACGTGCTGTCGCGGTCGACTCCGGTGTTACTGCCGTAGCGAAACGTGGCGGTACCGTTCAGTACGTTGATGCTTCCCGTATCGTTATCAAAGTTAACGAAGACGAGATGCTCGCGGGCGAAGCAGGTATCGACATCTATAACCTGACCAAGTACACCCGTTCTAACCAGAACACCTGCATCAACCAGATGCCATGTGTTTCTCTGGGTGAGCCGGTTGAGCGCGGCGACGTGCTGGCAGACGGTCCGTCCACCGACCTCGGTGAACTGGCACTCGGCCAGAACATGCGCGTAGCGTTCATGCCGTGGAACGGCTACAACTTCGAAGACTCCATCCTTGTCTCCGAGCGTGTGGTTCAGGAAGATCGCTTCACCACCATTCACATCCAGGAACTGGCGTGTGTGTCTCGTGACACCAAGCTGGGGCCTGAAGAGATCACGGCTGATATCCCGAACGTGGGTGAAGCTGCGCTCTCTAAACTTGATGAATCCGGTATCGTTTACATCGGTGCAGAAGTGACCGGCGGCGACATTCTGGTGGGTAAGGTTACGCCGAAAGGTGAAACCCAGCTGACGCCAGAAGAGAAACTGCTGCGCGCTATCTTCGGTGAGAAAGCGTCTGACGTTAAAGACTCTTCTCTGCGTGTACCAAATGGTGTTTCCGGTACGGTTATCGACGTTCAGGTCTTCACCCGTGATGGCGTGGAAAAAGACAAACGTGCGCTGGAAATCGAAGAGATGCAGCTGAAGCAGGCCAAGAAAGACCTGTCTGAAGAACTGCAGATCCTCGAAGCTGGCCTGTTCAGCCGTATCTACGCTGTGCTGGTTGCTGGTGGTGTTGAAGCTGAGAAGCTCGACAAACTGCCTCGCGATCGCTGGCTGGAACTCGGCCTGACCGACGAAGAGAAACAAAATCAGCTGGAGCAACTGGCTGAGCAGTACGACGAACTGAAGCACGAGTTCGAGAAGAAACTCGAAGCGAAACGCCGCAAAATCACTCAGGGCGACGATCTGGCACCAGGCGTGCTGAAGATTGTTAAGGTGTATCTGGCGGTTAAACGTCAGATCCAGCCTGGTGATAAAATGGCGGGACGTCACGGTAACAAAGGTGTTATCTCCAAGATCAACCCGATCGAAGATATGCCTCACGATGCTAACGGTACGCCGGTAGACATCGTCCTGAACCCACTGGGTGTACCGTCTCGTATGAACATCGGTCAGATCCTGGAAACTCACCTGGGTATGGCTGCGAAAGGCATCGGCGAGAAAATCAACGCCATGCTGAAACAGCAGCAAGAAGTCGCGAAACTGCGCGAATTCATCCAGCGTGCCTACGATCTGGGTACCGACGTTCGTCAGAAAGTTGACCTGAGCACCTTCAGCGATGACGAAGTTCTGCGTCTGGCAGAAAACCTGCGTAAGGGTATGCCGATCGCAACGCCAGTCTTCGACGGTGCGAAAGAGTCTGAAATTAAAGAGTTGCTGCAACTGGGTGGTCTGCCGTCTTCCGGTCAGATTACCCTGTTCGATGGTCGCACCGGTGAGCAATTTGAGCGTCAGGTAACCGTAGGTTACATGTACATGCTGAAACTGAACCACCTGGTTGATGACAAGATGCACGCTCGTTCCACCGGTTCTTATAGCCTGGTTACTCAGCAGCCGCTGGGTGGTAAGGCACAGTTCGGTGGTCAGCGCTTCGGTGAGATGGAAGTGTGGGCGCTGGAAGCATACGGCGCAGCATACACCCTGCAGGAAATGCTCACCGTTAAGTCTGATGACGTGAACGGTCGTACGAAGATGTATAAAAACATCGTCGACGGCAACCATCAGATGGAACCGGGTATGCCGGAATCCTTCAACGTACTGTTGAAAGAGATCCGTTCCCTGGGTATCAACATCGAGCTGGAAGACGAGTAACTCTCGCTCAAACAGGTCACTGGTGCCGGGCTAAACCCCGGCGCCAGATTGTGCTAACTCCGACGGGAGCAAATCCGTGAAAGACTTATTAAAGTTTCTGAAAGCGCAAACTAAAACCGAAGAGTTTGATGCGATCAAAATTGCTCTGGCTTCGCCAGACATGATCCGTTCATGGTCTTTTGGTGAAGTTAAAAAGCCGGAAACCATCAACTACCGTACGTTCAAGCCTGAACGTGACGGCCTTTTCTGCGCCCGTATCTTTGGGCCAGTAAAAGATTACGAGTGCCTGTGCGGTAAGTACAAGCGCCTGAAACACCGTGGTGTTATCTGTGAGAAGTGCGGCGTTGAAGTGACCCAGACCAAAGTGCGTCGTGAGCGCATGGGCCACATCGAGCTGGCGTCTCCGACTGCTCACATCTGGTTCCTGAAATCACTGCCATCCCGTATCGGTCTGCTGCTCGATATGCCACTGCGTGATATCGAACGCGTACTGTACTTCGAATCTTATGTTGTTATCGAAGGCGGTATGACCAACCTCGAACGTAATCAGATCCTGACTGAAGAGCAGTATCTGGATGCGTTGGAAGAGTTCGGTGACGAATTCGACGCGAAGATGGGTGCGGAAGCTATCCAGGCCCTGCTGAAGAGCATGGATCTGGAGCAGGAGTGCGAGCAGCTGCGTGAAGAGCTGAACGAAACCAACTCCGAAACCAAACGTAAAAAGCTGACCAAGCGTATCAAGCTGCTGGAAGCGTTCGTTCAGTCTGGTAACAAGCCAGAGTGGATGATCCTGACGGTTCTGCCGGTTCTGCCGCCAGATCTGCGTCCACTGGTACCGCTGGATGGTGGTCGTTTCGCAACGTCCGATCTGAACGATCTGTATCGTCGCGTGATCAACCGTAACAACCGTCTGAAACGTCTGCTGGATCTGGCTGCGCCAGATATCATCGTACGTAACGAAAAACGTATGCTGCAGGAAGCGGTTGACGCCCTGCTGGATAACGGTCGTCGCGGTCGTGCTATCACCGGTTCTAACAAACGTCCTCTGAAATCTTTGGCCGATATGATCAAAGGTAAACAGGGTCGTTTCCGTCAGAACCTGCTCGGTAAGCGTGTTGACTACTCCGGTCGTTCTGTTATCACCGTAGGTCCATACCTGCGTCTGCATCAGTGCGGTCTGCCGAAGAAAATGGCACTGGAGCTGTTCAAACCGTTCATTTACGGCAAGCTGGAACTGCGAGGACTCGCCACCACCATCAAAGCCGCGAAGAAAATGGTTGAGCGTGAAGAAGCTGTCGTTTGGGATATCCTGGACGAAGTTATCCGCGAACACCCGGTACTGTTGAACCGTGCACCAACGCTGCACCGTCTGGGTATTCAGGCATTTGAACCTGTACTGATCGAAGGTAAAGCTATTCAGCTGCACCCACTGGTCTGTGCGGCGTACAACGCCGACTTCGATGGTGACCAGATGGCTGTACACGTACCGCTGACGCTGGAAGCCCAGCTCGAAGCGCGTGCGCTGATGATGTCTACCAACAACATCCTGTCTCCAGCGAACGGCGAGCCAATCATCGTTCCGTCTCAGGACGTTGTACTGGGTCTGTACTACATGACCCGTGACTGTGTTAACGCCAAAGGCGAAGGCATGGTGCTGACTGGCCCGAAAGAAGCTGAGCGTATTTACCGCGCTGGCCTGGCCTCTCTGCATGCGCGCGTTAAAGTGCGTATCACCGAATACGAAAAAGATGCTCACGGCGAATTCGTTGCGAAAACCAGCATCATCGATACGACCGTTGGTCGTGCGATTTTGTGGATGATCGTACCGAAAGGTCTGCCTTTCTCCATCGTCAACCAGGCGCTGGGTAAGAAAGCTATCTCGAAAATGCTGAACACCTGTTACCGCATTCTGGGCCTGAAGCCGACCGTTATCTTCGCTGACCAGACCATGTACACCGGTTTTGCTTACGCTGCGCGCTCAGGTGCGTCCGTAGGTATCGACGACATGGTTATCCCAGAGAAGAAACACGAGATCATCTCTGAAGCGGAAGCTGAAGTTGCCGAGATCCAGGAGCAGTTCCAGTCTGGTCTGGTTACCGCGGGGGAACGCTACAACAAAGTTATCGATATCTGGGCTGCGGCGAACGATCGTGTTTCCAAAGCGATGATGGATAACCTGCAGACCGAGACCGTGATCAACCGTGACGGCGTTGAAGAGCAGCAAGTTTCCTTCAACAGCATCTATATGATGGCCGACTCCGGTGCGCGTGGTTCTGCTGCACAGATTCGTCAGCTGGCAGGTATGCGTGGTCTGATGGCGAAGCCAGATGGCTCCATCATCGAAACGCCAATCACCGCGAACTTCCGTGAAGGTCTGAACGTACTCCAGTACTTCATCTCTACTCACGGTGCTCGTAAAGGTCTGGCGGATACCGCACTGAAAACGGCAAACTCCGGTTATCTGACGCGTCGTCTGGTTGACGTTGCACAGGATCTGGTGGTGACTGAAGACGATTGTGGCACTCTCGAAGGTATCACCATGACCCCGGTTATCGAGGGTGGTGATGTTAAAGAGCCACTGCGCGATCGCGTTCTGGGCCGTGTGGCTGCAGAAGACATTCTGAAGCCAGGTACCGCAGACATCCTTGTTCCGCGCAACACTCTGCTGCACGAACATTGGTGTGACCTGCTGGAAGCGAACTCCGTTGACTCCGTCAAAGTCCGCTCCGTTGTATCCTGTGACACCGACTTTGGTGTCTGTGCGCACTGCTACGGTCGTGACCTGGCGCGTGGCCACATCATCAACAAAGGTGAAGCTATCGGGGTTATCGCGGCACAGTCCATCGGTGAACCTGGTACACAGCTGACGATGCGTACGTTCCACATCGGTGGTGCGGCATCTCGTGCGGCTGCAGAATCCAGCATTCAGGTGAAAAACAAGGGTAGCATCAAGCTGTCCAACGCCAAGTCTGTTGTGAACTCTGCTGGCAAGCTGGTTGTCACTTCCCGTAACACTGAGCTGAAACTGATCGACGAATTCGGTCGTACCAAAGAAAGCTATAAAGTGCCTTACGGTGCGGTCATGGCGAAGGGTGATGGTGAGCAGGTTGCTGGCGGCGAGACCGTAGCAAACTGGGATCCGCACACCATGCCAGTTATCACTGAAGTGTCTGGTTTCATTCGCTTCACTGACATGATCGACGGCCAGACGATTACTCGTCAGACCGACGAACTGACTGGTCTGTCTTCCCTGGTGGTTCTGGATTCTGCAGAACGTACTACCGGTGGTAAAGACCTGCGTCCAGCACTGAAAATCGTTGATGCCAAAGGCGACGACGTTCTGATCCCAGGCACCGATATGCCTGCTCAGTACTTCCTGCCAGGTAAAGCGATCGTTCAGCTGGATGATGGCATCCAGATCGGTGCGGGTGATGCTCTGGCGCGTATTCCTCAGGAATCCAGCGGTACCAAGGATATTACCGGTGGTCTGCCACGCGTTGCGGATCTGTTCGAAGCCCGTCGTCCGAAAGAACCAGCCATTCTGGCGGAAATCAGCGGTATCATTTCCTTCGGTAAAGAAACCAAAGGTAAACGCCGTCTGGTGATCACCCCGGTTGACGGTAGTGATCCGTACGAAGAGATGATTCCTAAGTGGCGTCAGCTGAACGTGTTCGAAGGTGAACGCGTAGAACGTGGTGACGTTGTGTCTGATGGTCCAGAAGCGCCGCACGACATTCTGCGTCTGCGTGGTGTTCATGCTGTGACCCGTTACATCACTAACGAAGTGCAGGAAGTTTATCGTCTGCAAGGTGTTAAGATTAACGATAAGCACATCGAAGTTATCGTTCGTCAGATGCTGCGTAAAGCGACCATCGCCAACGCCGGAAGCTCCGACTTCCTCGAAGGTGAGCAGGTGGAATACTCTCGCGTTAAGATCGCTAACCGCGAACTTGAAGCTGAAGGCAAAATCAGCGCGACCTATGCGCGCGATCTGCTGGGTATCACCAAAGCGTCTCTGGCAACCGAGTCCTTCATCTCCGCGGCATCGTTCCAGGAGACCACTCGCGTTCTGACCGAAGCAGCCGTTGCGGGCAAACGCGACGAACTGCGCGGTCTGAAAGAGAACGTCATCGTGGGTCGTCTGATCCCAGCCGGTACCGGTTATGCGTATCACCAGGATCGCATCCGTCGCCGTGCAGCGGGTGAAGTTCCTGCCGCACCGCAGGTGACTGCTGATGAAGCCTCTGCAAGCCTTGCAGAACTGCTGAACGCAGGCCTCGGCGGTTCTGACAACGAGTAATCGTTGACAGAGTAAACGCTAAATAAAAACCCGCTTCGGCGGGTTTTTTTATGGTCCATCGCAAAATAGCGTGAACACGTGTGACATCGATGCTAATGCCGGGTGGCGGCTTCGCTTTACGCCGGCCTGTGGATTGTCCCGTTTTGTAGGCCTGGCAAGCGTAGCGCCGCCGGGCAATCCACAGGCTCCAGACAAAAACAAAAATGCCCGCAGAGCGGGCATTTGTATGACTGAGGAATATTTTTTTAGTTTACCAGCGGCAGACGGCGATACAGTTCAATCATATCGCCAGCCAGATCCTGAATCACCATGGCGTTCATCAGGTGGTCCTGAGAATGCACGGTAATCAGATTAACAGGCAGTTTACCTGTGCCTTCGTCCAGACCGATAAGCTGGGTCTGGATGGTGTGTGCGTGTTTCACAAATTCGCGAGATTCTGCCATGGACTGCTCGGCAGCGGCGAAGTCGCCTTTGCGGGCCAGTTGCAGGGCCGTTAATGCTGAACTACGTGCGGCACCAGCATTTACCAACAGCTCCATGATGATTGATTCTAAATCTTCCATTACGACTCCAGCAGTTTGAGGGCTTTCTCAAGAACGACATCACCTTTCATCATGCCGTAATCCATCATATCGATAACCGCGACTTTTTTACCCAGTGGCTCAGCCTCGGCCTGCAGTTTCGCCTGCTCGTATTTTACCTGCGGCCCCAGCAGCACGATGTCTGCTGTCGCGATGTTGTCTTTGAACTCAGCAACGGGAACGGCTTTGATAGAGACTTCGACGCCTTTTTTCTGAGCTGCGTCTTTCATACGTTGAACCAGCATGCTGGTGGACATGCCTGCTGCACAGCATAAAACGATGTTCTTCATAACTAGCCCTCATGGTCCTTGATAACTCATGTTTATCCCGAGGCGCGGCAATCAACAACCGCTTTGCGGTGATTGTGTGTAAGGCATCACAAAGATCAGCGCAAATTTATGAAACCGGTTACATTTTGCGAATTTTACTGCAGAACGGCCGCCAGTTCTGGGGAGCGCCATGGCGTAAAATCAAACAACACCGCCACAAACAATCTGGTTTTTTCCCTGCTGTTTAGCAGGAAGCAGGGCGGGAGAGGAAGAGCACCGCCGCCCTGGTCAACATCTCCTGCTGACTTGGGCAGCGTAATGTGAGGCGATTCACGCAGCAACCTCCAATGCTACGTATTTCGGGATGGCTTCAGAACGGATTACCTTTCTCTACAGTCGTTGCACATTTATTGCGAGCGTCTTCCCAGCCAGCTATCCCAATCTTTCCAGACGGGCTGAAGTCCACCGGCAATCAACGCCTTTGCTACGTCTTCTGGGCGACGCCCATCATGCGGCGCAAATTGCTCCAGCTCCGGGTGATCGTCGGCATAGCCGCCCGGCTGCGTTTTGGAAAAGGCGCTGACGTTATTAATGGCGATGGGGATAACCCGGTCGCGAAAATCAGGTGATTCACGCGTCGACAACGACAGCTCCGATTCCGGAGAGAGAAGACGAAATGCGCAAATGGTTTGTACCAACTGGCGCTCGTTCATGATTGCAGCGGGTTCCACACCACCGGCACAGGGACGCAGTCTCGGGAAAGAAAGTGAATAACGACTTTGCCAGTAGTGCTGTTGCAGCCATAAAAGGTGCTCAGCAACCATATAGCAATCCACGCGCCAACTGTCAGAAAGACCAATCAGTGCGCCAAGGCCAATCTTATCGATACCCGCGCGTCCCAGTCTGTCTGGTGTTTCCAGCCGCCAGAAGAAATCTTGCTTATTCCCCTTCAGATGGTGACGCGCATACGTGGCCTGGTGATAGGTCTCCTGATAAACCATCACGCCATCGAGCCCCAGCGTTTTGAGTTCTGCATAGTCAGCTTGCGATAGCGGCTGCACTTCCATTTGCAACGAAGCAAACTGGCGACGAATCGCTGGTAGATGCTGGCGAAAGTAGTCCATGCCAACCTTCGTTTGATGCTCGCCGGTGACTAGCAGCAGATGCTCAAATCCCATTGCGTGGAGAGCGTCACATTCACGCGCAATTTCCTCTGCATCGAGCGTCTTGCGGCGAATGCGATTGCTCATCGAGAAACCACAATAGGTGCAGTCGTTGGCGCAAAGGTTTGAGAGATAAAGTGGGACGTAAAAGCTGACCGTGTTGCCGAAGCGTTGACGGGTTAACTGCTGCGCTTTTTGCGCCAGAGGCTCCAGATAACGGTCTGCTGCAGGCGAAAGTAAGGCCATAAAGTCATCCCGGCTGATCTGATGGGCGGCAAGTGCCCGCTCCACATCGGCCGCCGTTTTGCTGTGGATGCGCAGCCGAATGTCATCCCAGTTCAGTTCCTGCCAGCGTTCGGTGAAGGCCGCCATTACAGAGCCTCCAGAAAACTCGTCAGTGGGCTGGTGGTCTGTGCGGTACTGTTTTTCGCGCCCGGCCCAGCCTCGCGAGCGAGCAAGCCAGCTTCAACCGCCAGGCGAAAAGCTTTTGCCATTTGCACCGGGGAGTCGGCTACGGCAATCGCCGTGTTCACCAGAACCGCGTCCGCGCCCATCTCTATGGCTTGTGCCGCGTGGCTCGGCACACCAATCCCCGCATCAACAACAACCGGAACGGTCGCCTGAGCGATGATGATTTCCAGCATCGCTCGCGTCTCCAGCCCTTGATTCGAACCAATTGGTGCACCCAATGGCATGACTGCCGCGCAACCGGCTTCTTCTAGTCGTTTGCAAAGAACGGGGTCTGCGCCGCAATAAGGCAGGACGACGAAGCCTTCTTTGACCAAAGCTTCTGCGGCTTTCAGCGTTTCAATGGGATCGGGTAGCAGCCAACGGGCATCCGGGTGGATTTCAAGCTTCAGCCAGTTTGTGCCAAGTGCTTCACGTGCAAGCCTTGCGGCAAAAATGGCTTCTTCTGCCGTTTTAGCGCCGGAAGTATTGGGCAGTAACCTCACGCCCGCTTCAAGCAGAGGTTGAAGGATGGCATCGTTCTGTTGGCGCAAATCCACGCGTTTCATTGCCAGCGTCACCAACTGGCTGCCGGAGGCGCGAATGGCGTCCATCATCAGCGTTGAAGTGGCGAACTTCCCGGTGCCCGTAAACAGATGGGAATCAAACGTTTTATCCGCAATACGTAACATCTCAGCCTCCGGCAATCACCTGAAAAAGCACCAACTCGTCGCCCTCTCGCAAAGGCTGACGTTCCCACTTCGCACGCGGCAAAATCTGCTGATTTAGCGCCAGCGCGACACCAGGTTTGTCCTGATCCAACGTTGTCATCAGCTCGGCAACGCTCAGGCCATCCGCGTAGTGAGTGGGTT
The DNA here is from genome assembly GCF_047713085.1 of Pantoea sp. sgz302252. Taxonomy (NCBI): domain Bacteria; kingdom Pseudomonadati; phylum Pseudomonadota; class Gammaproteobacteria; order Enterobacterales; family Erwiniaceae; genus Pantoea; species Pantoea sp. sgz302252. The sequence continues at coordinate 11,892 of NZ_JBLFJW010000044.1, read as the reverse complement.
CATCGTTAACGAGAATTTGCATGTTGCCCTCCACACACCGGGCAATCCACAGAACGTGTTCTGATAAGCGAGCGCCAGTTTCCTGAGCGGGCATCAAAGAGACGCAGTGAATCCTGAGCAATGCTCATTCCACTGAGTAACTTAATGGCTTCGAGCGCCTGTAAAGTTCCCATCACGCCAACCACCGGGCCGACAATGCCTGCGGTTCGGCAATTACGTTCTGGCTCCTGTGTCTCTGGCCAGAGGCAACGGTAGCAGCCGTGTGTCCAGGGCGGAGTGACCACCATCAGCTGCCCACCGAAACCAACGGCGCTGGCCGTGATTAACGGAGTGCAGTGTTTCACGCAGGCGGCATTGATAGCCTGACGAGTCGCCATGTTATCGGTGCAATCAAGCACGACATCGGCTTGCATGACCTGCAGCTCCAAAGATCGACCTTCCAGCCGTTCATTCAGCGCGATGAGTGTGATTTCAGGGTTTAGCTGCGCAAGACGTTGCTGCGTCGCTTCCGCTTTTGGGTGGCTGATATCGTCGGCAGTAAACAGGATCTGGCGCTGTAAGTTACTGAGATGCACCGTGTCATTATCGGCCAGCACCAAAGTGCCAATGCCAGCGCCAGCAAGGTACAGCGCGGCAGGTGAGCCCAGGCCCCCAAGCCCAACAATAAGCACCCGGCTGGTGAGTAATTTTTGCTGGCCTTCCACCGCAATATCTTCCAGCAGGATTTGACGGCTGTAACGCATGAACTCGTGGTCATTCATTGCCTGCTCCCGCCATTTCAAGGAGCTGCGCGGTGGCAAGCTGCCAATCCGGAGCCTGGGTAATGGCGCTGACCACGGCGATGCTTCCCACGCCAGTTGCCAGAACAGCAGGGGCGCGCTCAAGACTGATCCCACCAATAGCGACTGTTGGATAATCTCTCAGACGTTCTACGTGCGTGCCGAGTTGCGCCAGCCCTTGCGGGGCTGACGGCATCTGCTTGGTTTGTGTTGGGAAAACATGGCCGAGTGCGATGTAAGAAGGCTTCACCACCAGCGCCACCTCGATTTCCATATTGTCATGAGTAGAAACACCAAGGCGTAGTCCGGCCTCACGAATGGCTTTCAGGTCAGTGACCTCCAGGTCTTCTTGCCCCAGATGCACGCCGTAAGCCCGGTGCTTAATTGCCAGTCGCCAATAATCATTGATAAACAGACGAGCGTTGTATCTGCGGCCAAGCTTAATGGCAGCAATGACATCGGCTTCCACCTCCTCGTCGCGTTTGTCTTTTATGCGCAACTGAAGGGTACGCACTCCGGCTTCGAGCAGACGCTCAAGCCACGCAACGCTATCTACCACCGGGTAGAGGCCAAGGCGAAACGGCACGGGCGGAAAATCTGGCTGATACATCAGGCTTCCTCCTTGCGCAGATAAATTTCACCACCTTTGGCGCGGAAGCTGTTCGACATATCACTCATGCCCGCGTCGATGGCTTGCTTTGCCGCGTAGTCACGGACTTCCTGGGTGATTTTCATTGAGCAGAATTTAGGGCCGCACATTGAACAGAAATGAGCGACTTTGCCTGATTCTTGCGGCAGCGTTTCATCGTGATAAGCGCGGGCGGTAAACGGATCGAGCGCCAGATTGAACTGGTCTTCCCAACGGAATTCGAAGCGTGCTTTTGACATAGCGTTATCGCGTATTTGCGCGCCGGGGTGGCCTTTTGCCAAATCTGCGGCGTGCGCGGCGATTTTGTAGGTAATCAGCCCCTGTTTCACATCTTCTTTATTCGGCAAGCCGAGGTGCTCTTTGGGTGTGACATAGCACAGCATCGCGCAGCCAAACCAGCCGATCATCGCCGCGCCAATACCAGAAGTGAAATGGTCGTAGCCCGGAGCGATATCAGTGGTCAATGGGCCGAGGGTGTAGAACGGCGCTTCGTGGCAGTGCTCAAGCTCTTCGGTCATGTTGCGGTGGATCATCTGCATCGGCACATGGCCCGGGCCTTCAATCATCACCTGCACGTCGTATTCCCAGGCGATTTTGGTGAGTTCACCCAGGGTATGCAGTTCGGCAAATTGGGCTTCATCATTCGCATCCTGAATAGAGCCCGGACGCAGACCATCACCCAACGACAGCGACACGTCATAGGCGGCGCAGATTTCGCAAATCTCGCGGAAGTGTTCGTAGAGGAAGTTTTCCTGATGATGGGAGAGGCACCATTTCGCCATGATGGAGCCGCCGCGGGACACAATCCCGGTCAGGCGTTTGGCGGTCATGGGAACATAACGTAGCAGCACGCCCGCGTGAATGGTGAAGTAGTCCACGCCTTGTTCAGCTTGTTCCAGCAGCGTATCGCGGAACGCTTCCCAGGTCAGATCTTCGGCGATCCCGTTCACTTTCTCTAATGCCTGGTAGATCGGAACTGTGCCGATCGGCACCGGGCTGTTACGCAAGATCCACTCGCGCGTTTCGTGGATATAGCGCCCGGTAGAAAGGTCCATGACGGTGTCTGCGCCCCAGCGCGTGGACCACACCAGTTTTTCTACTTCCTCTTCGATGGAAGAAGTGACCGCCGAATTACCGATATTGGCGTTGACCTTAACGAGGAAGTTACGGCCGATAATCATCGGTTCAGATTCAGGATGGTTGATGTTGGCAGGAATAATCGCTCGCCCGGCGGCAACTTCGTCACGCACAAATTCAGGCGTGATGTTCTCTGGCAGGCGTGCGCCGAACCCTTCTCCTGGGTGCTGGTGGCGAAGTACTTCGCTACGAATGCGTTCGCGGCCCATGTTTTCACGAATCGCGATGAACTCCATTTCTGGCGTGACGATCCCCTGCCGGGCATAGTGTAACTGGGTGACGCGCTTCCCTGATTTGGCACGCTTTGGTGTTAACAGCCCGGTGAAGCGCAGCTCATCCAGGCCATCATCGGCAAGACGCTCTTTGGTGTAAGCGGAACTGCGTTCGTCCAGCGCTTCGCTATCGGCACGCGCATCAATCCATGGCTGGCGCAGTTTTGCCAGGCCCTGCTGCACGTTAATCGCGATGGCTGGATCGCCATACGGGCCGGAAGTGTCATACACCGGCACGGCTTCGTTTTCTTCGAATTGAGGCTGCTCTTTGGTGCCACCCGTTAGCGTTGGGCTGAGCTGGATTTCACGCATGGGGACGCGAATATCTTCACGGTAGCCGTTGAGGTAAATACGTTGAGAATTGGGGAAGGCGGTCCCTTCGAGGGTATCGATAAAGTGTTGAGCTTGCGCGCGTTGTTCGCGGCGGGACAGTTTGAGTGTAGACATAGCACATTCCAGTAAAGTAAGGATATGGCTTGTCAGACGACGGATGAAGCAAGAGAGAAGATCGCCGGGAAGGCGATACAACAGCAGATTGACTCTTGTTCCCTTCGCAGGTATTAGCCTGATCAGGTTCCGCGGATCCCGAATTAACGGTCTCAGCCCAAATGGGCACTCCGACAAGATAAACCCTCGTCAACCGACGAGGTGAAGGTTGTAAATTACTCGTTAACGCTTAAGAACTCAAGCCGGGCGCGCAATCTGATTTTCATCATTGGCGCTGCCGTTGAGTTTGTTATCCAGTGCCAGCGCAATCAGGCTGTCTTCCAGCGTGAAGCGGGCGGCGAGGGCTTCGCCCAGCATCGATAACGCCTGCTGGAACTCCATGCAGTTGTCGTCATCAATGGCAGTTTCCAGGCTGGAATCATACAGATCCATAATCTGTTGCGTGTTGCCTTCCAGTTGCGGATACAGTTTTGTGGCGGCTAAAAGTGGGTTTTCACCTTCCAATTCGCCGACAATGCGTTCATAAATACTGAAGTGACCGGCTGAGAGGTAATCCACCAGACGCTGACAAAAATCGTCCAGTGCTTTCTCATTGAGACGCGTAAACGATCCTTTACCAGGCTTAATGCCAACCAGATTGTAGTAAGCGACGAGCAACTGCTTACGAACCTGTAGCCACTGATCGACCAGATGATGGCTGCCGCCAACGCGCTCTGTCAGGCTTTCTAACTGGTTTAGCATGATTGACTCCGCAAGTTGAAGTGTAAAACGGCTCACCCAAAAAATGTAAAAACACTGTTAACAAAGTGCCAGTGAAGCGAAGGTAGTGCAATAGATATGGATCGTATAATTGAAAAATTAGATCGAGGCTGGTGGATAGTCAGCCACGAACAGAAATTATGGCTGCCGGGTGGGGAAATTCCGCACGGCGAGGCGGAAAGTTTCGATCTTACCGGCAAGCACGCCATGCAAATCGGTGAATGGCAGGGCGAACCTGTCTGGCTGGTTCAGGAGGCGCGTCGTCATGAGTTGGGCACTGTTCGGCAAGTACTTGATCAGGATGTTGGCTTATTCCAGCTTGCAGGGCGTGGCGTGCAGTTAGCGGAGTTTTATCGTTCGCATAAATTCTGCGGTTACTGCGGGCACACCATGCACCCAAGTAAAACCGAATGGGCCATGCTTTGCAGTCATTGCCGTGAGCGTTATTACCCGCAGATAGCGCCTTGCATCATTGTGGCGATTCGTCGGGATGATTCGATCCTGCTGGCGCAACACACTCGCCATCGCAACGGTGTGCATACTGTGTTGGCGGGCTTCGTTGAAGTTGGGGAAACCCTCGAGCAGGCGGTAGCTCGCGAAGTGATGGAAGAGAGTGGGATTCGGGTAAAAAACCTGCGTTATGTGACTTCGCAACCGTGGCCTTTCCCGCAATCTTTGATGACCGCTTTTATGGCCGACTATGACAGCGGCGATATTGTTATCGACCCGAAAGAGCTCTTGGAGGCGAACTGGTATCGCTATGACTCGCTGCCGCTGTTACCGCCGCCGGGTACTGTGGCGCGCCGCCTGATTGAAGATACGGTCGCGATGTGTCGGGCAGACCACGAGTGATGGTACACTGAGCGCCTGACGCATTAAGGAACTGCAACCATGACCGAACTGAAGAACGATCGTTATCTGCGTGCGCTGCTGCGCCAGCCTGTTGATGTCACCCCCGTCTGGATGATGAGGCAAGCAGGCCGTTATTTGCCGGAGTACAAAGCCACCCGCGCTGAAGCTGGCGATTTTATGTCGCTGTGCAAAAATGCCGAGCTGGCCTGTGAAGTGACGCTCCAGCCGCTGCGCCGTTACCCGCTGGATGCGGCGATCCTCTTCTCGGACATTCTGACCATCCCTGATGCAATGGGCCTTGGCCTCTATTTTGAATCCGGTGAAGGCCCACGCTTTACCTCGCCGTTGAAAACCAAAGCCGATATCGAAAAGCTCCCTGTTCCCGATCCTGAACAGGAACTGGGCTATGTGATGAATGCGGTTCGTACCATTCGCCGTGAATTGAAGGGCGAAGTGCCGTTGATTGGTTTCTCTGGCAGCCCATGGACGCTTGCGACCTATATGGTGGAAGGTGGTAGCAGCAAGGCGTTTACCGTCATCAAAAAAATGATGTACGCCGATCCGCAGGCACTGCATCTGCTGCTCGATAAGCTGGCGAAGAGCGTCACGCTCTACCTCAACGCGCAAATTCGCGCGGGCGCGCAGTCGGTCATGATTTTCGATACCTGGGGAGGAGTGCTTACCGGGCGCGATTATCAGCAGTTCTCTCTCTACTATATGCATAAAATCATCGACGGCCTGCTGCGTGAAAATGAAGGTCGCCGGGTGCCTGTGACGCTGTTTACTAAAGGCGGTGGGCAATGGCTGGAAGCGATGGCCGAAACGGGCTGCGATGCGCTGGGTCTGGACTGGACAACCGATATCGCCGATGCGCGTCGCCGCGTAGGCCATAAAGTGGCACTTCAGGGCAACATGGATCCGTCGATGCTTTACGCTCAACCAGCACGCATTGAGGAAGAAGTGGCGACTATTCTGGCCGGATTTGGTGAGGGCGAAGGCCATGTCTTCAATCTTGGTCACGGTATTCATCAGGATGTGCCGCCAGCACACGCGGGCGCGTTTGTTGAAGCCGTTCATCGTCTGTCGGCGCACTATCACCAGTAAGGACACGGCATGGATCTGGCAGATCTTCGGGAGCAACAGCGGGCGTTAGCGTCTTCAGTGATCCGCGAAGATCGCTTGATTCAGGATCCGCCGCTGCTGATCGGTGGCGCAGATGTTGGGTTTGAAAACGAGGGCGAAATTACTCGCGCGGCGATGGTGTTGCTTGAATTCCCGAGCCTCAAACTGGTGGAATATCAAATCGCCCGCATTCCCACCACCATGCCGTATATCCCCGGTTTCCTCTCTTTTCGTGAATATCCTGCGCTGCTTGCCGCGTGGGATAAACTCTCCCGTAAACCCGACTTGCTGTTCGTGGATGGTCACGGTATCTCTCATCCACGACGTCTGGGGGTTGCCAGCCATTTTGGTTTGCTGGTGGACGTGCCGACTATTGGCGTGGCGAAAAAACGGTTATGCGGCAAGTTCGAACCGCTTTCTGCTGAAGCTGGCGCGCTGGCACCACTCATGGATAAAGACGAGCAGCTAGGCTGGGTCTGGCGCAGCAAGGTGCGTTGTAATCCTTTGTTTATTGCCACTGGACATCGTGTGAGCGCGGACAGTGCGCTGGCATGGGTTCAGCGCTGCACGCAAGGCTATCGTTTGCCGGAACCAACTCGCTGGGCCGATGCGGTGGCTTCAGGGCGGCCTGCTTTCCAGCGTTGGCAAGCAATTCAGCCTTGATTCAGGTAAACTTCCGCTCATTCACGTCTCTGAGAACTGATCATGTTACAAAACCCGATTCATCTGCGCCTTGAGAAGCTGGAAAGCTGGCAGCATGTGACCTTTATGGCCTGCCTGTGCGAACGCATGTACCCAAACTATGCCGTGTTCTGTCAGCAGACAGAATTCGCCGACGGCCAGCTTTATCGCCGCATTCTCGATCTTATCTGGGAAACCCTGACCGTGAAGGACGCGAAGGTGAATTTCGACAGCCAGCTTGAAAAACTGGAAGAAGCCATTCCGGTTGCCGATGACTTCGATATGTACGGTGTTTATCCGGCTATCGATGCTTGTGTGGCGTTAAGCGAGCTGCTTCATTCTCGCCTGAGCGGTGAGACGCTTGAGCATGCGATTGAAGTCAGTAAAGCGTCGATTACCACCGTCGCGATGCTGGAAATGACCCAGGCGGGTCGGGAAATGACGGACGAAGAGCTCAAAGAAAACCCAGCGGTTGAGCAGGAATGGGACATTCAATGGGAAATTTTCCGACTGCTTGCTGAGTGCGAAGAGCGTGATATTGAGCTTATCAAAGGGCTGCGTGCAGACCTTCGCGAGGCCGGCGAGAGCAATATCGGTATAAATTTTCAGCAATGAAGCCACAAAACGTGACATTCAGTCTGAATTGTCGTGCCTGAAGGCTTCACATCTGCCCCCCGTCTGGTCTACATTTGGTAGGCGAAAATAAGTGGCTATCGGTGCGTGTATGCAGGAGAGTGCTCTTCAGGCATTTTCGTCGCACTCGATGCTTAGCAAGCGATAAACACATTGTAAGGATAACATATGAACAAGACTCAACTGATTGATGTAATTGCGGACAAGGCTGATCTGTCTAAAGCACAGGCAAAATCTGCTCTGGAATCCACCCTGGCTGCTATTACTGAGTCTCTGAAAGAAGGTGATGCTGTACAGCTGGTTGGCTTCGGTACCTTCAAAGTGAACCACCGCGCTGAGCGTACTGGCCGCAACCCGCAGACCGGTAAAGAAATCAAAATCGCCGCAGCTAACGTGCCGGCATTTGTTTCTGGTAAAGCACTGAAAGACGCAGTTAAGTAAGACCGCGTGGCAGTGAACAGTTTTAATGAAGGGGCGGCTCCGCCCCTTTTGTCATTCTGGCGTCGTTCACTGATGCTGGCAGGCGCTCTGTTGCTCTCTGCATGTAGCCATAACTCCTCACTCCCGCCGTTTACCGCCAGTGGTTATGCTGATAACCAGGGCGCGGTGCGTATCTGGCGAAAAGATTCTGACAACGAAACCCATCTGCTTACGGCATTCAGCCCATGGCGGAGTGGGAACACTTCAACCAGCGAATATCGCTGGCAGGGCGATTCGCTCTCTCTGATTGAGCTCAACATTTACGGTAAGCCACCGGAACACATTCGCGTGCGTTTTGATAACCACGGCGAACTCAGTTTCATGCAGCGTGAAGTGGACGGTCAGAAGCAGCAGCTTTCCAATGACCAGATTGCGCTCTATCGCTATCAGGCACAGCAGATTCGCCAGACCAGTGATGCGCTGCGGCAAGGGCGCGTCGTGCTGCGTCAAGGGCGCTGGCACGCGAATCACACCGTGACGACCTGTGAAGGGCCGACGGTTACACCTGATCTTGAAAGTCTTGCCATTGCGCATATCGAACGCCGTCAAAGCCATTCGCCAGTGGAAGTCAGTGTGGCCTGGCTGGAAGCGCCGGAAGGATCGCAACTGTTGCTGGTGGCGAATGAAGATTTCTGCACATGGCAACCGAAGGAAAAGACGTTCTGAGTGCAGTAATCCCCTCTCCCTGAGGAGAGGGTTAGGGTGAAATGCTGGGACTTACTTCTCTTGCTCACGCGCAATCGCGCGATAACCAATATCCCCGCGGCTGAAGCAGCCATCCCAGTGAATGTCTGTCATCAGTGCGTAAGCACGCTTCTGTGCTTCCGCCACGGTTTCGCCCAGTGCGGTCACGCAAAGTACACGCCCACCGTTGGTCAGCACACGATCATCTTCCGACAGTGTAGTGCCAGCCTGGAACACTTTCCCGCCTTCAACCTCTTCCAGCGGCAAACCGTGGATCTCATCACCGTTGCGATAGGTCCCCGGATAACCGCCTGCGGCCATCACCACGCCCAGTGAAGCACGCGGATCCCAGCGGGAAGTTTTCTCATCCAGTTTGCCTGCGCAGGCTGCCAGACACAGTTCAACCAGATCAGACTGCAGGCGCAGCATGATAGGTTGCGTTTCCGGGTCGCCAAAGCGGCAGTTGAATTCGATAACCTTCGGATTGCCTTCTTTATCGATCATCAGCCCGGCATAGAGAAAACCAGTGTAAGTATTCCCTTCTGCCGCCATCCCGCGGACGGTTGGCCAGATAACGCGGTCCATGGTGCGCTGATGGACTTCATCGGTGACGACCGGCGCAGGTGAGTAAGCGCCCATCCCGCCCGTGTTTGGACCGGTGTCGCCATCGCCCACGCGTTTGTGATCCTGGCTGGTGGCCATTGGCAGCACATTTTCGCCGTCGACCATCACGATGAAACTCGCTTCTTCGCCGTCGAGGAACTCTTCGATGACGATGCGGTGGCCTGCATCACCAAATGCGTTGCCCGCCAGCATATCGTTAACCGCCGCTTCGGCTTCTTCGAGCGTCATGGCGACAATCACCCCTTTCCCGGCAGCGAGACCATCAGCTTTAATGACGATAGGGGCACCTTTCTCGCGCAGATAAGCCAGAGCAGGTTCTACTTCGGTGAAGTTCTGGTATTCGGCGGTAGGGATGTTGTGGCGAGCCAGGAAATCTTTGGTAAACGCCTTCGACCCTTCCAATTGAGCTGCGCCCTGAGTGGGGCCGAAAATGGTCAGTCCCGCTTCGCGGAAAGCATCTACCACACCAATCACCAGCGGCGCTTCCGGCCCGACAATGGTCAGGCCGATATCTTCGCTTTTGGCAAAGCTCAGCAGGGCAGGAATGTCGGTTGCGCTGATAGCCACATTTTGAAGGGTAGGTTCCAGGGCCGTGCCAGCATTGCCCGGCGCAACAAAGACGGTATCAACCAACGGCGACTGAGCGGCTTTCCAGGCCAGCGCGTGTTCGCGCCCGCCGTTACCAATGACTAAAACTTTCATCGTCTGCTCCTGCAATTAATGGCGGAAGTGGCGCATGTCGGTGAAGATCATGGCAATGCCATGTTCATCTGCCGCAGCGATGACTTCTTCATCACGAATAGAACCACCAGGCTGGATAACGCAGCTCACACCAACGGCAGCAGCGGCATCAATGCCATCACGGAACGGGAAGAATGCGTCAGAGGCCATGGCGGAGCCTTTCACTTCCAGACCTTCGTCGCCAGCTTTGATACCAGCGATTTTGGCGGAGTAAACGCGGCTCATCTGGCCAGCACCTATCCCGATGGTCATGTTCTCTTTCGCATAAACAATGGCGTTGGATTTGACGAACTTCGCCACTTTCCAGCAGAACAGCGCGTCACGCAGCTCTTGTTCAGTTGGCTGGCGTTTGCTGACGACGCGCAGTTCGCCTGCGGTCACCATGCCCAGATCGCGATCCTGAACCAGCAAACCTCCATTAACACGTTTGAAATCAAGACCCGGTACGCGAGCATTCCACTGACCGCAGGTCAGGACGCGCACGTTTTGTTTCGCGGCAGTGATTTTCAAAGCTTCTTCAGTCGCAGAGGGCGCAATAATAACTTCTACAAACTGGCGGGAGATGATCGCCTGAGCGGTTTCGGCATCCAGCTCGCGGTTAAACGCAATAATGCCGCCGAAAGCTGAAGTCGGATCGGTTTTATACGCGCGGTCGTAGGCATCCAGAAGGGAAGCACTTACCGCAACGCCACAAGGGTTGGCGTGTTTAACGATAACGCACGCGGGCTCACTGAACTCTTTCACGCATTCCAGTGCGGCATCGGTGTCAGCGATGTTGTTATAGGAAAGCGCTTTGCCTTGCACCTGCTGGGCTGTGGCTACTGACGCTTCCTTTACCTCTTCTTCTATATAGAAGGCAGCTTGCTGGTGGCTGTTTTCGCCATAGCGCATATCCTGCTTCTTAATGAAGTTCAGGTTCAGGGTGCGAGGGAAGCGACCGGAAGGCTCGTTGGTTTCACCGTGGTAGGCGGGAACCAGGCTGCCAAAGTAGTTGGCAATCATGCTGTCGTAAGCCGCGGTGTGCTCAAAAGCTTTGATCGCCAGATCGAAACGGGTGTCGAGAGTTAAGGATCCTTCGTTAGCATCCATCTCTTCAATAATGGTGCTGTAATCGCTGCTCTTTACAACGATTGCCACATCTTTATGGTTCTTAGCGGCAGAGCGGACCATGGTAGGGCCGCCAATATCGATATTCTCGACCGCGTCTTCCAGCGTGCAGCCTTCACGAGCGACGGTTTGCGCGAATGGATAAAGGTTAACGACGACCATATCGATCGGCGCGATCCCGTGTTTTTCCATAATAGCGTCATCTTGATCGCGGCGGCCGAGGATCCCACCGTGCACTTTCGGGTGCAGCGTCTTCACGCGTCCATCCATCATCTCCGGGAAGCCGGTGTAGTCAGATACTTCGGTGACCGGCAGACCTTTTCCTGCCAGCAGGCTGGCAGTGCCGCCTGTGGAGAGCAGCTCTACGCCGCGTTTGGAAAGGGCCTGTGCGAATTCGACAATACCGGCTTTATCAGAAACGCTAAGTAAAGCGCGGCGGACTGGACGACGTTGTTGCATGGTAGTAAATCCCCAGGATTTGAACATTACAGAGAGCGTTAGCTGAATTTTCCGCAAAAAACTCAGCTAATGCACCCAACGAGGGCATCCTTGTCATAGCGCGGCATTGTAACGAAAACGTTTGCGCATCGCTCGCGATTTTTTGGGTTTTTACCCATTTGTGGATAACTCTGTGTGTAAATAGGTATAAAGCGGGGTTTTGCTGTGGAATGCAGCAGTCAGTCATTTTTCTGTCATTTAGGCCTTGCGGGCTGCGGAGAACTCCCTATAATGCGCCTCCATCGACACGGCAGATGTGAATCACTTCACACAAACAGCCGGTTCGGTTGAAGAGAAAAAATCCTGAAATTGAGGGTTGACTCTGAAAGAGGAAAACGTATTATACGGGACCTCGAAACGGTGTGCGAAAGCCGCGTTTCAACTGCTCTTTAACAATTTATCAGACAATCTGTGTGGGCACTCAAAG
>NZ_JBLFJW010000043.1:0-29124 GCF_047713085.1 Pantoea sp. sgz302252 | reverse complement strand
GGCATCAAAGCCAAACCAGGCTGGCTGATCGTGGTGGCCGGACACACCGATAACACCGGCAATCCTCAACTGAACCAGACGCTGTCTTTGAAGCGCGCCGCAGCGGTGCGTGACTGGATGCGCGACACCGGTGACGTGCCGGAAAGCTGTTTCGCCGTGCAGGGCTATGGCGAAAGTCGACCTGTCGCAACAAATGACACCACGGAAGGGCGAGCGCTTAACCGCCGTGTCGAAATCAGTCTGGTGCCACAGGCTAACGCCTGCCAGATACCAGGCAAAACCCCAGCGTCATCGCAGGATGATGACGTTTCTCAACACTAATGGAGTAAATCCGATGGCAATTCCAGTTTATCTTTGGCTGAAAGACGACGGCGGTGCGGATATCAAAGGTTCTGTAGACGTGCAGGATCGTGAAGGCAGCATCGAAGTTGTCGCTCAGGAGCATAACCTGTACATCCCGACCGACAACAACACCGGCAAGCTGACCGGTACCCGTATCCACACCCCGTTCCTGTTCACCAAGGAAATCGACTCCTCCAGCCCGTACCTGTACAAGGCTGTGACCACCGGTCAGACCCTCAAGTCTGCGGAATTCAAGTGGTACAAAATCAACGACGCGGGCCAGGAAGTGGAGTACTTCAACACCAAACTGGAAAACGTGAAAGTGGTGAAAGTGAATCCTGAAATGTACGACATCAAGGATCCTTCTAAAGAGAAGCACAACCACCTTGAGCGCATTGAACTGCGTTACGAAAAAATCACCTGGACCTACAAAGACGGCAACATCATTCATTCCGATTCCTGGAACGAACGCGCCACGGCGTAATCCCGTTGCGGGCAGGCTTGCGCCTGTCCGCAGTTTTTCGCTGAGCGTCTGCCCACGCAGGCCCTGAGCGAAAAATCACATTCTGCCTTCCTGACCTTATGCGCTTTGGTAAGTACACAGCGATGGGCGGTAGCGTGCCCGGGAAAAAATAAAGAGAGAGAAAAATGGAAACTTCAGCCGTCCTGTTACGCCGACTCAATCCTTACTGCGCCCGCGCGCTGGAAGGCGCAGCTTCTCTGTGCCAGACCCGTGCGCATGCGGAAATCCTGCCAGAGCACTGGCTGCTGAAGCTGCTGGAGCAGGGCGAAGGCGATCTCACCGTGCTGGCACGTCGCTACGAGTGGGATATGGACGGCATGTGGCAGGCGCTGCTGGGCTGGCTGGATAACCTGCCGCGTTCCGTGCGCGGCCGTCCTCAACTGGCGGAGTCTCTGAATCAGTTGCTGAAACAGGCGTGGATGGCGGCTTCATTGCAGGGCGAAGAGCAAATCCGCAGCCAGCACTTACTGCTGGCACTGATTGAAAGCCCGAAACTGATCCGCTGCGATGGCCTGTGGCCACTGTTCACGCTGGGCCAGAGCCAGCTGGAACGTCTGCGTCCTTTGCTGGATGCGCAGTCTGACGAGCGCCCGGAACTTCAGCTTGAAGAAGAACTGATTGCTTCGACGGGCGGCGATGTTGAGATGATCGGCCGTCCGGCAGGCAGCGAAGTGAAAGAGGGCGAGCTCAATCCGGCCCTGCAAAATGCGCTGGATAAATTCACCCTGGATGTCACGGCGAAAGCGAAAGAGGGCAAAATCGACCCGGTCTTTGGTCGCGATACCGAAATCCGCCAGATGGTCGATATTCTCTCTCGCCGTCGTAAAAACAACCCGATTCTGGTCGGCGAACCGGGCGTGGGGAAAACTGCGCTGGTAGAAGGCCTGGCGCTGCGTATTGCCGAAGGCAACGTGCCGGAATCGCTCAAACCTGTGATTTTGCGCACGCTTGACCTCGGTCTGCTTCAGGCTGGCGCGGGCGTGAAAGGCGAGTTCGAGCAGCGTCTGAAAAACGTTATCGATGCCGTGCAGCAGTCGCCAGTGCCGATTTTGCTGTTTATCGATGAAGCGCACACCATTATCGGCGCGGGTAATCAGGCGGGTGGCGCAGATGCCGCGAACCTGCTGAAACCGGCGCTGGCGCGTGGCGAACTGCGCACCATCGCCGCGACAACCTGGTCCGAATACAAACAATATTTTGAACGCGATGCCGCGCTGGAGCGCCGCTTCCAGATGGTGAAAGTCGACGAGCCGGATGACGACACCGCGTGCCTGATGCTGCGCGGCCTGAAATCCCGCTACGCTGAACACCACAATGTTCACATCACCGATGATGCGGTGCGCGCGGCGGTTACACTTTCCCGCCGCTATCTGACAGGCCGCCAGCTACCGGATAAAGCCGTTGATTTGCTGGATACCGCGAGCGCCCGTGTACGTATGAGCCTGGATACCGTGCCGGAACAGCTAACCCGCATCCGCGCACAAATCACCGCGCTTGAGATGGAGAAGCAGGCGCTGCTGGAAGACATCGCGCTGGGCAGCCAGACGCACGGTGAACGCCTGTCAGTCATCGAGCAGGAAGAAGTCAGCCTGATTGTTGAGCTGGATAAGCTGGAAACCCAGTACGGCGAAGAGCTGAAACTCACCGGGCAACTCCTTGAAACCCGCCAGGATATCTCGCGCCAGAGCGAGACGAATGCGCTGCAACAGCAGCTGAGTGGCATGCAGCAAAACAGCCCACTGCTTTCTGTTGATGTGGACGTACGCACTGTGGCGACAGTGATTGCCGACTGGACGGGCGTGCCGCTTTCCTCCCTGATGAAAGATGAGCAGACAGAACTGCTGAGCCTGGAGCAGGAGATTGGCAAGCGCGTGGTTGGGCAGGATGTGGCGCTCGAAGCCATCGCCCAGCGCCTGCGTGCCGCCAAAACCGGCTTAACGTCTGAAAACGGACCGCAGGGCGTGTTCCTGCTGGTTGGCCCAAGCGGCGTGGGGAAAACCGAAAGTGCGCTGGCGCTGGCAGATTCCCTGTATGGCGGTGAAAAATCCTTGATCACCATCAACCTGTCGGAATACCAGGAGCCGCATACCGTTTCACAGTTGAAGGGTTCCCCTCCGGGCTACGTCGGTTACGGCCAGGGCGGCATTCTGACCGAAGCCGTGCGCAAGCGCCCGTACAGCGTGGTGCTGCTGGATGAAGTGGAGAAAGCCCACCGCGATGTCATGAACCTGTTCTACCAGGTCTTTGACCGTGGCTTCATGCGCGACGGCGAAGGCCGCGAGATTGACTTCAGAAATACAGTAATTCTGATGACCTCGAATCTTGGTAGCGACCACTTAATGCAGTTTCTTGAAGAAAATCCGACAGCCAGCGAAGGCGAATTACACGAATTATTGCGCCCGATTTTGCGAGATCACTTCCAGCCAGCGCTGTTAGCACGCTTCCAGACTGTGATTTATCGCCCACTTTCTGAGCAAGCCATGCGCTCAATTGTGGAAATGAAACTCGATCAGGTGAGCAAACGCCTGCACCGCCATTACGGGTTGACGTCACACGTTGACGTAAGTCTGTATGACGCGCTCACATCCGCCTGTCTTTTGCCTGACACCGGGGCGCGTAACGTCGACAGCTTACTCAATCAGCAAATTTTGCCGGTTTTGAGCCAGCAACTTCTTAGCTACATGGCTGCGCAGCAGAAACCAAAAATGCTGACGCTCGGCTGGAGTGAAAACGAGGGGATTGGGCTGGCGTTTGACGGCCCAGTAGCCCTTTAATTAAAGGATATCGATTATGGACAGCGCGAAAGAGATTGCCAGAGATATGCTAGATGCCATTAATGTCGATGGCACCGGCTTTTTAGGAGCAGTGGCGAAAGGGGTAATTTCATTTCCCGTCAGTGTGGCATATCTTGGGTATGATTTTATGGACGCTGAACACCGTAGGGAGAACCTGGATGATAAATTTCGGTTGGCAAGACTGATAAAGAAAGTCACTTTTAATGATGAAACCATCTATAAGGTCATTAAACCATTTATTGATGATTTTATTTCGCGAGTTGATATTCCTTCTGTTGGACTCCAAATGGCCGGCAGTATCACGGGCAAAACGCTTTTTTCACAGTTGACAGGTATAAAGTTAGGATATGTAATTTCAGACCGAGCAACAACGGCACTGTTTGCGGGGACAGTTATTGGATCGTTACTTTCAATTGGTGCAGAAGCGTCACGCGCAATTTATACATCGCGATATTTGCGGGAAAGAAATCCCAATGCTTATTATAAATTAAACAATATGGGTGATTTAGATCTTTTATATTTCCTTATTGAAGATACAGTAAGGCCTTTTGAAACAGCATGTAGTGTTGATGAACACAATTCAGAAGAGTTTAATAGGATTTGTAGATACTTCTTTGGTGGATTATGAATTTGAAAAGAATTGGCATCTCTATGGCCTTTAATATTATTTGTGCTATTGGTGCGACGCTGGTGCTTTTAGGACTTATTCTTGCGTGTTGGTTCTTTTTTGCATCAGAGCAAGAGGGGCGCTTCTATAGAGGCGCCGCTTCTCTTGTTGCTGCATTCATCGGCTATGCAATATATCGTTATGCGTTTCCAATGATTCATAAGAAATGGACTGATCATTATTAATGTCATGTTGAGATGTGGGAGCATAAAAGATTTTATACTTATCATTCTTCGAACCTCGTAGGCAGTATTAGCGGGATGTTAGGGACCTTTATTATGGTTGTTCTATGTGCCCTTATCGGTTTGTTCTAAAGGCCGCTGGTATAGTCGCTTTGTTTGTAGATTATGGGAATTATAAACTTGCGCTGACATATGCTCATAATGAATGGGATAATTACAGATAGTCATTCATCATGATCACAGAATTTTACTTAATGTCATTCTGAAGAAGGATGGGGATTATAGAAATGGAAAATATATTTGAGATGACTGGTAATACACTTAATCGCTACAGCCTGAACATTCCTTCTTGTCCTTATCCATTGGATGT
Source organism: Pantoea sp. sgz302252 (assembly GCF_047713085.1). Lineage (NCBI taxonomy): Bacteria > Pseudomonadati > Pseudomonadota > Gammaproteobacteria > Enterobacterales > Erwiniaceae > Pantoea > Pantoea sp. sgz302252. Next base: position 24,245 of record NZ_JBLFJW010000043.1, on the reverse strand, counting down.
AGAACGTTTTGAAGGTGTGGAACAGATGAGCGTTCTCTATCATTACACCATCCGTTTTACCAGCCCTCATCCGGATCTTACGGCTGAAATGATGTTAAGTAAAACCGCAACACTAAATATTGGTGTGGGGGAGTTATTAAAACCTGCTGTTGGCAAAATTGTTCATGGTGTTGTCACAGATTTCCGACGTCTGACCGGTTCCCGCGATCAGGTCACATATGAAATCATTCTTGAGCCTTTTATCTCTTTACTGAGCAAGCAGTTTCGTACTCACCGCTTCTTCGTCAACAATTCAGTGCCAGAGGTCGTGGCGCAAATTCTCGATGAGCATGGTCTGAAGGGTTGGGAATATGAATTCAAACTCAAACAGACTTACCCGAAGCGTGAGCAGATAAATCAGTATCAAGAAAGCGACCTGGAGTTTATTGAGCGCTTGCTGGCCGAAGTGGGTATTTTCTACTTCTTCACTTTGCAGCCTGACACGCAGACCGAAGTTGTGCACTTTGCAGACAAACAGAGTGCCTGGACTTTTGGTAAGAGCCTGCCGCTGAACAGTCCATCAGGGGCGAACGATAATGGGGTGGACTCAGTATGGGGGGTAAGTGTCCGTCAGAATGTGGTGGAACGGACCGTCACTGCCAATGATTATAACCACAGCGAAGCGCAGAAAGTGCTGATGTCTGCTCCGGCAGATATGACCCGGGGTGACGGAGATGGTGTGACTTACGGTGATGTATATCACTATCGGCCAAAACACCTGGAAAGTGGTGACAAGATTAACCCTTCGGCAGAATCTGGCAATTTCTGGGCGAGACTGGAACACGAGCGCTTTCTGTCGAATCAGAGCATAGTGACTGGCTGCAGTACGGACGTAACTCTCAGCCCGGCACAGGTTCTCATCCTTACCGAATCTGCCACTACCCCTACCTTGCCAGCAGTGACAGATAATGGTTTGGTCATTGTAAGAACCGGATATTCAGCCAGCCGTAAAAATGCGCTTACTGTTACATGGGCGGCTATGCCGTACTACGAGAACCGCTGCTGGCGTCCCGCTGCTAAAAAGCGTCCGGTGGTCAGTGGTACGCTGATGGCGCGCGTGACCAGCGCCAAAGATAACGATATCTACGCCTGGCAGGATGCATCCGGCATGTACCGGGTGAAGTTTGATGCCGACCGTGATGACAAAAAGCAGGGTATGGAAAGCATGCCAGTGCGTTTTGCTAAGCCTTACGGTGGTGACAAATACGGCTTTCACTTCCCGCTGATCCAGGGCACTGAAGTTGCCATTGCCTTCCATGAAGGCGATCCAGATCGTCCGTATATCGCCCATGCTATGCACGACTCCCGCCACGTGGACCACGTCACTGAGGCCAACAGCACGCGTAACGTAGTCAGGACCGCGGGCCTGAACAAGCTGCGGATGGAGGACAAGCGCGGCGAAGAGCACGTCAAACTCAGTACGGAGTATGGCGGCAAGACCCAACTCAATTTAGGACACAACGTCAATGCTTCCAGGGCCCTTCGTGGCGAGGGAGCGGAGCTGCGCACTAACGACTGGGTCAGTGTTCGTGGTGGTAAGGGGATTCTGCTCACTGCAGATGCTCAACCTGACGTCGGCAGTAAAATGCTTGAAATGGACAGGGCTGTAGAACAACTGGAACAGGCACTCACGCTGGCAAGAAGCCTTCAGGCAGCCGCGAAGGGGGCGAAGGCTACGGTATCCGATATCGACAGTCAAAAGACGCTAAACAGCTCACTGAAATATTTAAAAATGCCAGGAATGCTGGCCAGTGCGCCTGCTGGAATAGGAATTCTCAGTCCTGAGGCTGTCCGGCTTGCTTCAGGTGGGGCAAGTATTGGCCTCATGTCAGGTAAAAACACAGATATCAGTACCGGACAATCGTTCACTGTAGCGGCAAGCGAGGCTGTAAGTTTGTTTGCACAAGCTGCAGGAATGAAAATGTATGCCGGGGCAGGGAAGGTTGATATTCAGGCACAAGCTGATGCTATGAATGTCTCAGCATTACAGGACATCACTGTCGCCAGTGGTCAGGGAAGCGTGAAGGTGAATGCCAGTAAGGAACTGATTTTAAGTTGCGGTGGTGCTTATATAAAGCTTAGCGGTGGGAATATTGAACTGGGATGTCCGGGGAATATTTTGCTGAAAGCGGCCAATGTTAATCAAACAGGTCCTGCCAGTTTAGATACACCACCAGTAACTTTCCCGAAAGGGTACAGCGAAGGGTTTACCACAACGTCGTCAGCCAGTGGAGCAGTCAAGCCTTTCACCACATATAAAATTACGACGGCTGAAGGTGAGGTTTATAACGGTGTCTCCAGTGCGACCGGTGAAACGTCACCAATTTATACATCCATGCCTTCACAATTAAAAATCGAGTATCCGCGAAACGTTCCTGAAAGCCAGGAGGGCGAATAACATGACTACCGCTGTATCCTCACTCTGTCGTAAAAATCCCCATGCTCCATGCGAAGAACAGATGCCCTACTGGGTAGAATTTCAGTTGGTTGATGAGCAGGGCGATCCCGTGGCGAATATGCCATGGATAGCCGAAAGCTCTCATCCTGTTTCAGGGCCAGTCGATAACTTTACGCATTCAGGTCAAAGCGATGCAAATGGACTTATTCGCATAGATATGCCCCATGGACTTGAGTTGAAACTGACACTTGACAGTAATCAACTGACAAAGGAAATGGAAAATCGCGTTCTTCGTGTTGGTAGGGATCCTATAAATGATTCGACCGTTCGTCCAAAAGCAGAGAAAAATGGCTATGTTTGGCACTATGCCGTCGTGGGCGAATTATGCCATGAAAAACCTGATTTACAACTAAGAGACGGGGAGCAGTTGCCCCTATATCATTTTCCAATCAGTAGTTCATTTAAGGGCGTTAAGGTCAGAACAAATGAACTCGAAAAACGTCATGTTATCGAAATCTGCCCGTTTAGAGCCTGGGAGTTAGTTCTCCATCACCAGAACGATTACTCTATGGCCAATGCCGTTAATTTAGGGTTGGCCTCTGATTTGGCATATGATGATATAGAAATTATTACTAAGTATTTTATTGGTAAATGCCAGGATCTGTCGACCATACCATCAAGAAAGATCGGTAAATCGATGATTAATGCATTAGTAATTGATGTACCGTATGCCGATAGATACTTTCTTCCTATAGATATCGATTCGACCAAAGCGGATGATCCTGAAGGTGATACCCAGCTTTATTATGTTTACAGTAAAAATAAAATTATCATATCGTGGCGCGGTACTGCCAGCCTGACTGATGGGATAACTGATGCTTCTTTTAGACCAGTTGAGTCCAATAGTTGCAACATCAAATCGGAATGTACTTCATTAGTTCCTGCCGGGAAGGTGCATACTGGTTTTTGGGCAGGCTATACCTTAATAGAACGAAAATTTGAAAAGGAACTTACTGAACTAACGAGAATAATACCGGGTAAAGAGTTATTCATTTGTGGGCATAGCTTAGGAGGAGCGCTGGCATTAATTCATTCTGCTAGGTTAAAAAATAGGAACCCACTTCTTTACACATACGGTATGCCAAGGACGTTCACTAAAAATGCTGTAGATGCACTATCAAGTATTATTCACTATCGACATGTAAACGATCAAGATCCAGTACCATCAGTTCCCCCTGAGGCTGATCTGGATAATCAGTTATATAAACTATGGGGGCCATTGGGAACAACTCTTGGTTTTTTATGGTCGGTTGTTGAACTTACCGCTTGGCAAGTCGTAGAGTGGGGGGACTGTTTTTGGCACCATGGGAATACGGTCGCATTTTTAACCACAACTCAAAGTAGAAAGTGGCAACAATGTAGTATTGAACTTCCTTATCCAAGAAATTGCATGACCATTCAGGCAAGTCTTCCTGAAAAGGTTAAGCTTTATCTTGTTCCTTCGCTGGCGCTTCAGGAAGCCAGGCAATCCGGGCAAGATCAAAAGGCTTTTAAAGCTTCACTAACTAAGGAAGATCTTCAAGAATTTTTCCCCGAAGGCATGAATCCAAATAGAGGGATTCCTGCGAATATTGGAAATCATCTTCTGACATCATATATGCCCTATATAAATAATAAATTGTTAGGGTTAGCTTATGAAAAAGGGTTAAGCGATGGAAAGGCCTTCACTGAGCATGCCGATAAAGTAGCATCCTTTAATTTACAAATGGACCACTATTCAGATGAAATCCCTAAGAATGAGTATGACAGGAATAAAAAGTTTCTTTCGATCGAGGATTTGCTAAAAAATTCGCTTAGCTCAACCATCTCTGCCGCATCCGGTTCCGATGCTCTTAAAAGATTTGGCCATTATGGTGAAGAGGACATAGAAAATGTATAAGAGATTAAATTCATTCGTCTTGATCCAGTTTGCTTTATTGCTAAATGGATGCGCTCAGGCAACTGACAGAACATTATCACCACCATCGAATTCTGATTGGGTTAATATTGAGATAAAAAATCCTTCTGCGTATACAAAGCCTTTTCCTCTTGAAGTGTTGTACGTATCTACGACGTGCAAGCGTGAGTTGATGAGTATGCGAGATGGTAAGCATTATGAGAAGGTGGGACTCAATCCAATAAAAATACCTCTTCAGGAAAAAAACTCATCCGGTGTATGGATTGCAAAAGTAGCAAGAGATGGTGGTGGCAAGTGTAACTGGAAATTGAGTGAGTTCAATATGGGGATCGAATATATTGAAGCTACCCACCTTGGTAAGGGATTGGTTCCTGGAACTGCCGTTGGTGCTACTATTGCGTTTGATGACAATGCAACAAAAAATGGTCGATTTAAGATATTTACAGGTTCCGAACTTGTTTTATCTCCCATGTACTACCCTTTGATAGATAGTAATAAAGATATAAGCGTGAATGATACGTTGAATTTATTTGGTCAGGATGATTTTTTACTGAAAAAGATAGTATCTTCAGAAAAAAATGTTCAAATTAAATTCGAACCGACAATTGATGAGTCTAAAGTCGTCAGGATGATTGCTCCAACAGAACAAAAAGTGGGGGTAAACTATAAAATTATCTACCCTGATGGCACTGTTGTGTCTGATGGGACAACTCACCCTGATGTAAATAGATTGAAGGATTAATTATGGAGAAACTTATAAATAAGTTATTCCTCTGCACGTTAATGTCCTTTATTGTTAGTTGTGTCAGTGCAGATGATCGTACACTGTCACCGCCACTAAATACTGGCTGGGTTAATATTGAGATAAAAAATCCTTCTTCGTATACAAAGCCATTTCCTCTTGAGGTATTATACGTATCAACGACGTGTAAGCGTGAGTTGATGAGTATGCGAGATGGACAGCATTATGAGAAGGTGGGGCTTAATCCAATAAAAATACCTCTTCAGGAAAAGAACTCATCCGATGTATGGATTGCAAAAATAGCAAAAGATGGCGGCGGTAAGTGTAACTGGAAACTGAGTGAGTTCAATTTTGGTATTGAATATACTGATGCTACTCATCTCGGGAATGGTTTAGTACCGGGAACTGCTGTTGGTGCAACAATCGCGTTTGATGACAATGCAACAAAAAATGGCCTATTTAAGGTAACTCAAGATTCTGAGCTCGTTTTATCACCTGCCTATTACCCCTTGATACAAAGTAATAAGCGCATCAGCACAAATGATATGTTGAATTTATTTGGTGAGAACAACTTTATGCAAATAAAGATGATTTCCTCTGCCAAAAGCATTCAGATAAAATTCATGCCAACTCTTGATGAATCTAAGTTGGTTAAAATGATTGCACCAAAAGAGCATAAAGTCGGAGAGTTTTACAAAATTGTCTACCCTGATGGCTCAGTTGTATCTGATGGATCAACCCACCCTGACGTAAGCAGACTGAAGGATTAAACATGACAAAAGGCTTAGTTTTGCTTGGTGACAAAACCTCTCACGGCGGAAAAGTGATCTCCGCTTCATCCAATATTACTGTCGACGGGAAGAAAGCCGCGTTAGTTGGCGATATGATCAGCTGTCCGGTAGAAGGGCATGGAACAAATCCTATCGTAGAAGGATCACCGCACCGGACATTTAACGGTCGCGCTGTTGTCGTCGATGGCTGCAAATGCCAGTGCGGTTGTACTGTAATTTCAAGTGCTCAGAACAGCACAGTAGGATAATCAATGGGCTGGGAAAGGACGAAAGCAACAACAATGACGTTGCCTCCTGAGCCATCTTTTACGGGATGGTTGTTGGCAGGGGGTGTTGCCGCGGTTGTGGGGATTTTGCTGTTTATCCTGCATGCGTCAGGCATGGTTAAGGCTCTGGCTGTATTCAATATCTGGTGGCTGGCATCCAGCCCGGTTCTTTGCTGGTTTTTCCTGTTTTGCTTGCGGGGGTGGCTGTGGGGCAGAACAGCCAATGAACATCAGTTTTTGCAGAAGGAGGCTGAATACGGGCAGCAACAGTGGGAAGCCTGGGCTGGACGCTATCTGGCCGTACTGGGAAGCAGCATACTGCTACCTTCCGGAGTGACCTCTGACGCCATTGCTAAATCAGATGCTGCAGATGCGCCGCAATTGCTTTCACTGACCAGCCATTTTGATGCGAAATCGACGACGTCCACCTCCTTGATCGAACTGGGTCTGGCCGGTGTACAAAACGCGATCGCAATGTTGCCTGCGACAGTGCCGTTCAACGTTACTATTGTGAGCGACATGTTTTCGTCAGACTTCGAGACCCGGTTTCGCAAATCATGGGGGAAAATTTATCCCGGGCGTGCGCTGACAGGTTCGATTTCATGTTGTGAAGTCCTTTCTTTTGCCTGGATCGAAGAGCGCCTTAAAAATCCCGTTTTCGATATTGATTTGATCCTGATATTGCAGAACCAGGGGACTGAACAGTATTCCGATGCGCTCGCGGCGCTGATATTGACCAGCGATGATATTGCTGAAAAATACCAGCTTCCTCACTCTGCCCGCATCCTGCGACCGATGCCGCTGGACATGCCAAATTTCAGGGCTGATATGGGTTTGTTCCTCGAAACACAAACTATCGCCTGTCAGACGTCAAATGTGTTCTGTGATTACGGGCACTGGAATGACGGGTTTGCTGATCTAATGACTGCGTCTCAATCACATCTGGCACCGTGGGTGCCCCAGGAAATTGATGTACTTGAAAAATATAACGGTATTCCAGGTGCCGGGAGTGCGTGGCTTTTAGCCACATTACTGGCCGACATCGTGTCCGTCAGCAACAAACCTGTTTTAGGGTTGTTTACCTCAGGTACTGATCGTTTTGTCAGTACTGTTACCTCAGGGAGTGGAAATAATGATGCCGGGTAGTACATGGAGCAGAGGGGGGCTTATCGGCATAATAGCCTTCATCTCAGCGATTATAGTGGCCGTGATCCTTCATTTCGGCCCCTCGCATGGCCTTGATACCCGACTGAAGCAAGTGCTTGCATTTGTTGCCGTATGGATAGCCTTGCTGATTGTTTTCTATACACCGCTTATGTTCCGGTTTATGAAGGAAAAGTATCATCGCTGGCGAGAGCAGAAGAACAATGCGTTGCCTTCTAATGAATCAAGAGTTGCCCGGACTCCGCCACGTAATGTCACAGTTGATACCATCCGTGAAGCCATGCGTAACCTCTACGGTCGGCGTTGGGGGCGTAAAACCCGCATCCTGCTGATAACCGGTACCGCCTCTGAGGTGGAGCAGCTGACTCCGGATCTTACGGCTAAGCTCTGGCAGGAAGACCGCGGCACGCTGTTGCTGTGGGGCGGTGACCTCAATACGCCAGCAGACAGTGCCTGGCTGACCGCGCTGCGCAAACTGCGCCGCCGTCCAGTGGATGGGCTGGTGTGGGTCACCTCGGCCTTTGACCAGCTCGCAGCGCCGGGGCTGGAGCAGCCGCTGCCGGTACCGTCTGAAAGCACCATGGATTCCCTGTCCCATGCCATCAGCACGCGTATGGATAAGCTTGGCTGGCAGCTCCCGCTGTATGTCTGGTCCCTGCACCCGCGCGCCGGTCAGCCTGAAGGGCGCATTACTCAGGCGGCAGGTTGTCTGTTGCCTGCTGGTTGTCGTACCGAAGGGCTGGCAGAACAACTCTCCGCCCTGACGCCAGATTTGACCTCACAGGGCCTGCAGCAGACCTGCGGTGAAGTAAAACATAACTTCCTGCTGACGCTTGCCGACCAGCTTATTCGTGAGCCGGAGAGCGTAACTGCGCCGCTGTCGGTGATGCTCAATCCGTATCGCCCGCTGCCGCTGGCCGGCGTGGTGTTTAGTCAGCCCTCAGCAGGTGCTGAACGTGCCGTGCCGCACCACTGGGGCATGGATAAGCGCTGGGATATCCTGCCTGAGTCTGTCCGGACACTCCCGGCCGGACTCCGTCCGCGCAAACCAGGCATTCCCTGGCGCAAAGTGTTTGCGTCAGTTGTTGCCCTTGCGATGGTGGGCTGGGCTGTATGGATGAGCATCGCGTATGTCACCAATCGCAGCCAGATTGACGGCGCGAATGCTCAGGCTGCACTTGCCGCCCGAGAGAATCAGCCGCTGGAACAGCGCCTGCACGCGCTGTCTGAACTGCAGAAAACGCTGGCCCGTCTGCTGTACCGTTCTGAGCACGGTGTGCCATGGTATGAACAGGCCGGGCTGAGTCAGAACAATGCCCTGCTGGCGGCACTCTGGCCACGCTATCAGGACAGTGCACTGCCACTGTTGCGGGATGCGGCCGCAGACCATCTTCAAAAGCAGGTCAGCGCCTTTAACGCGTTGCCGCCGGGCAGCCCGTTGCGTGAGCAGATGGCAAAAACCACCTATGACCAGCTCAAACTCTACCTGATGCTGGCCCGTCCGGAGCATATGGACGCCGCCTGGTTCAGTTCGGCGCTGCTGCACGACTGGCCAAAACGTGATGGCGTGAAAGACGGCGTCTGGCAGGGCGTGGCCCCATCGCTGCTGTCGTTCTATGGTGCGCAGCTGGCGACGCATCCTGAGTGGAAGCTCCGTGCTGATGAAAGCATGGTCAGCCAGGCGCGCTCCCTGTTGGTTCGCCTGATGGGGGTACGTAACAGTGAATCGACCCTGTACCAGAAGATGCTCTCCCAGGTGGCACATCTGTATGTCGATATGCGCCTGGAAGACATGACCGGCGATACCGATGCATCCCGTCTGTTCAGCACCACGGAAGTCGTGCCGGGCATGTTTACCCGCCAGGCCTGGGAGCAGGCCGTGCAGCCGGCCATCGAGAAGGTGGTGAAGGCGCGCCGGGATGAGCTCGACTGGGTACTGACTGACAGCAAGCGCCAAGCGAAAACGCAGGATGAAACTTCTCCGGAAGCTCTGAAGAAGCGTCTGACGGAACGCTACTTCGCTGACTTTGGCGGGGCCTGGCTTGAGTTTCTCAACAGCCTGCGCTGGAACCGTGCCACCACCCTGTCGGATTCGATTGACCAGCTGACACTGATGGCCGACGTGCGTCAGTCACCTCTGGTGGCGCTGATGAACACCCTGAACGTCCAGGGGCGCACCGGGCAGAGCGGTGAAGCCATTTCGGACTCGCTGGTGAAATCGGCCAAAAACCTGCTCGGGGGTGATAACAAGGATGCCATTGACCAGAGTGCCGGCGTTCACGGCCCGCTGGATGCGACCTTTGGCCCGGTGCTGGCGCTGATGGATAAAAACCGCACGGGGGCACAGGAGCAAAGCTTGCAGTCGTTCCTGACTCGCGTGACGCAGGTGCGTCTGCGCCTGCAGCAGGTCACCAATGCTGCTGACCCGCAGGCCATGACCCAGACCATTGCCCAGACTGTATTCCAGGGCAAGGCTGTTGACCTCACCGAAACCCGCGATTACGGCAGCCTGATTGCCGCAGGGCTCGGTCAGGAGTGGAGCGGCTTTGGGCGGACGGTGTTTGTGAATCCGATGGAGCAGGCCTGGCAGCAGGTGCTGACCCCGGCGGCCGACAGCCTCAACGCCCAGTGGCAGCAGGCGGTGGTGGCTGAGTGGAACAGTGCCTTTGGTGGTCGTTATCCGTTTAACAATTCCAGCAGCGATGTTTCCCTGCCGCTGCTGGCCAAATACCTCAACGCAGATTCCGGGCGTATCGCGCAGTTCCTGCAGACCCGCCTCAAAGGCGTGCTGCACAAAGAGGGCAATCACTGGGTGCCGGACAGCATCAACTCGCAGGGGCTGGCGTTTAATCCGGCGTTCCTCAATGCCATTAACACCCTGAGCCATATCTCGGATGTGGCCTTCACCGAAGGCAACGCCGGCATGAACTTCGAACTGCGCCCGGGCACTGCCGATGGCGTGATGCAGACCGACATGATTATCGACAGCCAGAAGCTGACGTATGTGAATCAGCTGCCGGCGTGGAAGCGCTTCACCTGGCCTGCAGATACTGAGGCTCCGGGTGCGAACCTGAGCTGGATAAGTACACAGGCGGGCACCCGCCAGTACGCTGACATTCCTGGTGCCTGGGGCTTAATTCGCCTGCTCGATAAGGCTGCGGTCAGCGCGTACCCGGGTGTCGGCAGCAGCTACAGCCTGAGCTGGAAGGCACAGGACGGTCGTACCCTCAATTACACCCTGCGTACCGAAGCCGGCGAAGGCCCACTGGCGCTGCTGAAACTGCGTAATTTCCGCCTGCCGGAAACCATCTTCAGCACCACCGGTGTCGCACCGTCAGACCCGGCGACAGATACAGCCAGTGACGACGGGGGGACATACTGATGAGCACACTCAATGCCTTACTCAGTGCCTGCCAGACAGAGCAGGCACCTCTGCTTGCCGCCACCCGTGAGCGTGTGGCGCAGTGGGACAGCTGGCTGCAGCCGCTGTCCGGTTCATCGCCTGTTGGCGAGGATCCTGGTTATGACGATGACTTCCAGCAGATGCGCGAGGAGGTCAACAAACTCTCCGGCGCGGATACCGAACTCATCTGTCGGCTGGCAGAGAAGCTGCTGACCACCACCGCCAAAGATATCCGTGTGGCGACTTACTACTGCTGGGCGAAGCTGCACCGTGAAGGTGAGCAGGGACTGGCCGAAGGACTCGAACTGCTGGCCGGTCTTCTGGAGCGCTTTGGCACACAGCTGCATCCGCAGCGTGACCGCAGCCGTAAGGCGGCACTGGAATGGCTGGCAGGATCGCGCATGACCGACTCGCTTTCCCTGTACCCGGAAGTGGTCAGAGAAGAGGCGATGCGTACCACCGGTGCGCTGCTGCTGATAGCCGGGCTTACCGAAAATGAGCCGGATGAAACCCGTCCTGAACTCAATGCGCTGTACGGCGCGCTGGAGAATCGTCTGCAGAAAGCGGGAGGCGTGGATGCGGTGGTACCGCAGAACGCCAGTACCAGCGAAACCCCGTCGGCTGCCAGCCACAGTGATGCCCCGGCCATCGGGCGGATCACCTCCGGTCAGGATTTACTGGCCCAGGCCCGGACGCTGACTGAATACCTGCGCGAGCAGCCAGATGGCTGGCTGTCAGCACACCATCTGATGAAGAGCCTGCGTCACGACACCCTGCGGGCCATCCCGGCCCCGGATGCACAGGGGCGTACACGCATCGAGCCGCCAAGGGCGGATCAGCGCGCGTTACTCAAACGCCTCTACCTGCAGCAGAACTGGGCTGAAATGCTGGAAACGGCCGACAGCACATTTTCGCGCGGCGCCAATCACCTGTGGCTGGATTTGCAGTGGTACATCCACCAGGCGCTGACGAAATCCGGCAAGGAGACGCTGGCCGACATTGTCACGGCTGATCTGAAAGGGCTGTTGTCGCGCCTGTCCGGACTGGAGACGCTGGCGTTCAGTGACGGTACGCCGTTTGCGGACGAAGTGACGCTGAACTGGATCCAGCAGAGCGTGCTGGACACCGTCGGCGGCTGGGGTGATGACACCCCATCAGCCCCGGTCACCTCCGGTAACGACGATATTCTGGCGCTGGAGCCGGAAGCCGTGGCGCTGGCCGACAGTGAAGGCCCGGATGCCGCGCTGGGCTGGTTGCAGACCCGACCGGGTATGACCACCGATCGTCAGAAGTGGCTGATGCGCCTGCTGATGGGCCGCATTGCTGAGCAGTACGGTAAAAATGACCTGGCGGTACACCTGTTTGCAGAGCTGGGTGAGCGTGCAAAAGAAGTGACCCTCAGTGAGTGGGAGCCTGAACTGTTGTTTGAGGTACAGGCCCGCCATCTGAAACTCCTGCGCCTGAAAGCCGGTCGCAGTGAGGCTGATAAGGCCCGTCATACACCGGTAATGGACCAGCTACTTGCCGGGCTGATCGCTGTCGATCCGGTTCGTGCGGCAGTGCTATGTGGTTAGGAGAGGATAATGGATTCACTTGCAAATATTGGCGTGCTGAAATTAGTCGTAGCTGCGATTATTGGATATGTTGTAAAAATGATACTCGACTGGGCATTGAAAACTTTCGTAAGCCCGCGACCTACAAAGAAATTTCGGTTTGATAAAATTCCTTGTGAAACTAAAGTTGATATCCTGGAAAAGATAAAAAACTTGGCAATAGCTGAAAATAAAAACTCTGCCGAATCAAAACCCTCCATAGCTGTTCAGATGAAGTTTTTATATGAGCAAATGGGCATTTATCTTCCTGTCTGGCATTGCCATCAACTAATTTCATGTATGGCACAGGAGAATATTGGCTCTCGCGACATTCGTTTAAACGGATTCCTGAAAAATCCGTTTATCGGACGATGTCTTACAGGGGAGTTTTATGTCGACAAAAAAACAGTTAGCTGGTTTTACGCCTCGATAATATTATTCAGCATATTTTCTATTGCAGCACTGGCCTATACAGGCCTGAGCACATTACATGCTCTATTGCAAACGAAACAGGAAGCTCAGTTTTTTATTTTTTTAATAATTTATGTGGTTTCCATCTTCTTCGTTTTTGCTTTCTCGATTAACGAAATTGAAGACATCTGGCAGGGAGTAAAGTTTGGGAACATTTTTGAGTGCTGGATACAGGATAAAAGCCCTCTCGTTGATATTGATACTCCAGCCATAACACCACCTGCATTGAAGCTTCATCATGAGGAATAAATGGAAGATTTAACCCTGCGTTATTACGACGCGGAAATGCGCTACCTCCGTGAAGCCGCCAAAGAATTTGCCCAGACCCATCCGGACCGGGCCGCCATGCTTGACCTCGATAAGGCCGGGACACCCGATCCTTATGTTGAACGTCTGTTTGAAGGCTTTGCTTTTTCGATGGGGCGGCTGCGGGAGAAGATTGATGACGACCTGCCGGAACTGACCGAAGGGCTGGTCAGCATGCTCTGGCCACACTACCTGCGTACCATCCCGTCACTCTCGGTGGTGGCATTCACGCCTGCGCTTCAGGCGGTGAAGATGGCGGAAGTGATGCCCGCGGGACTGGAAGTGTATTCCCGCCCGGTGGGACCTAAAAACACGGTCTGCCGTTATCGTACCACCCGCGATGTGATGCTCAACCCGCTGAACATTTCAGGGGTGACCATGACCACCGAGCCTGATGGTCGCTCGCTGCTACGGATGCGCTTTGCCTGCAGCACTCAGGCGGACTGGTCTCATGCTGACCTCAGTCACCTGAGTCTCTATCTCGGGGCGGATGCGCCTGTCAGCAGCCAGTTGCACCTGATGCTGACTAAACGTCAAGCTGCCCTGTATATGCGCCTGCCCGGGCAGACCGACCGCATTCGCCTTGACGGGTACTTCTCGCCGGGAGGATTTGCAGAGGAAGACGGGCTGTGGCCGAAAGGCGATACCGCCTTCAGCGGCTACCAGCTGCTGCTGGAGTACTTCACCTTCCGCAATAAGTTTATGTTCGCCCATCTCAACGGCCTGGACGGTATTACGCCGCCTGCCGGGGCAGAGTATTTCGACATCGAAGTCGTGTTCAGCACGCCGTGGCCGTCAGACCTGCCGGTCACCGATGACGCGGTTCGTCTGCACTGTGTGCCGGTGATTAATCTGTTCACCCTGGAAGCGGACCCGCTCACCATCACCGGGCTTGAAAGTGAGTACCTGCTGCGCCCTAAACGACTGCAGGACGGACACACCGAGATTTATGCCGTGGATTCGGTCACCGGTTCAAACCGCACCAGTGATGCCGAATACGTGCCGTTCAGCAGCTTCCGCCACAAGGGCGGGATGATGCGCCATCACGCCCCGCCACGGTATTACCACACCCGCGTTAAGCGGGGCATCACCGGATTGTATGACACCTGGCTTATCCTCGGTGGTCACCAGTGGGAAGATGATCGGTTGTTTGAGCGTGAGGCCGTATCACTGCAAATCACCGGCACCAACGGCCAGTTACCGCGCCGGGCACTGCAGAGCACGCTGCTTGACCGCTGTGAGCAGGTGGTACAGACGCCGCTGACGGTGAAAAACCTCTGCAAACCCACGCTGCCGGTTTACCCGCCTGCGGAAGACCGCTTTCACTGGCGGGTACTGAGCCACCTCGGCTCCGGGTTCCTGAACATGATGAGCACTGCTGAAGTGCTGCGCGGGACACTGGCACTCTATAACTGGCAGGAAGATGAACTGAACACCCGCCGTCTGGAGGCGATTCAGCAGGTGGAGCACCACCGCCTGCAGCGCTTTGAACAGGGCTATCTGCTGCGGGGGCTGGATATCGAAGTGACTCTTGACAGCAACGGCTTCACCGGTGAGGGAGATATTCACCTGTTCGGTGAAATGCTCAACCGGTTCTTTGCGCTGTATGCCGACATGAACCAGTTCAACCAGCTCACCCTCATCGTACAGCCAGAAGGAAAATGCATCCGGTGGAAAGAGAATCACAGTCCACGCCTGCCCGGCTGATGGAGCGGCTACGGCAGTACCTGCCGTACATGAACTTTTATCGCTTCTGTCAGGTACTGGAGCAGAGCCAGCCGGGTAAACCGGTTATCGGCAGCAGCTGGCAGGTGCGTCATGAGCCGGTGCGCTTCCGGCCGCATCCGGGTATGGGCTTCCCGGCGTCTGAAATCAAAGGGATTGAGTCGCCAGAGCATCCCCATCTGCCGCCGACGGTGCGCATCACCTTTATGGGGCTCTATGGCGTGGAGTCTCCGCTGCCGACGCATTATATCGATGACATCACCCAGCGCCGCGAAGGCTATGAAGCCACGGCGGATTTTCTCGATATCTTCAACCACCGGCTGATTGCCCAGTATTACCGCATCTGGCGCAAATACTCTTACCCGGCAAGCTTCGAAGCGGGCGGTAAGGACAACATTTCGCAGTATCTGCTGGGTCTTGCAGGACTTGGCATCGACGGCTGTACGGACAGTATCGCCGCCCCTGCGTCACGTTTCCTCGCACTGCTGCCGGTGATGCTGCTGCCGGGACGAACGGCAGAAGGTCTGGCTTCCCTGGTGCGTCTACTGGCACCTGACACTGAGGCAAAAATCTGGCACCACGACAAGCGCCGCGTGCCCCTGAAAAAGCCGCTGGCCATGAGCGTCAGTCAGCCCGTCACCCTGACCAGTCGTCCGGTGATGGGCAACTATGCCACCGATGTGAACAGTCAGGTGTTGATGCGTCTGACGTCCACTAATCCGGAAGAAGTGCAGGGCTGGCTGCCCGGAGGCGAGCTGCACACAGACCTGATGGCGCTGCTGCATGTTTATCTGGGCTCGCGCCTCGATGTGCGGTTACAGCTGTGTGTCGACCGCAGTCTGCTGCCGGACGCGACCATGAGCACGAAACCCAAAGCAGGTGCCGTGCAGCTGGGCCGCACTGCCGTGATGCGACCGCTGAATGCGGCTAAGACCGCATCACACCCCAAAACAATCACCATTAACCTGGGCCGCTATGAGCGGGTTCAGGAAAATCTTCACCGCAGGGAGACCGATGAACATGGCGAGTACCGCTGGTAAATTCCCCCTGGTGGCACTGGCCGCGGGTATCACACTGATGCTCGCAGGCTGTGGGCTGACCCAGAGCGTCACGGACGGCACCGTCGCCGTGACCAAATCGATTTTTTATAAGCAGATAAAGACCCTGCATCTGGATATTCGGGCCCGTGAGGCCGTCAACAGCAACGCCGGCGGCGTGCCGTTGTCCACGGTGGTGCGCATCTACCAGCTTAAGGACAGGAAAACCTTCGACACCACGGACTACCCGTCACTGTTTAAGACTGACAGCCAGGCCATCAAGGCAGACCTGGTGGCGGAGAAAGATATTCGCCTGCAGCCGGGTGGGGCGGTGATGGTGGATATGCCGATGGATGAAAACGCGCAGTATGTTGCGGTGGCTGGTATGTTCATGTCCCCAGACCAGGTGAACAACACCTGGCGGGTGGTGCTGAGCCGTGACGACCTCGATCCGGATAAAGCCCGGGTGATTGAGGCCGGTAACAACCGCCTGACCCTGAAGGCGCTGAAAGATGAGTGATACCCCGCGTCCGTCGCTGTATGAAGCGCTCTATAACAATTTCACGGGCGGGCTCGACCTGCATCAGGTCAGTGAACAGAACCAGACCATCCTGTCTGTGCTGGATAATATGCAGCGTATTCTGAACTGCCGGGCAGGGACACTGGCGCATTTGCCCGACTATGGGCTGCCGGATATGACCACCATCATCCAGGGGCTGCCGGGTACCGAGCATGACCTGATGGACACGCTTTCCGGCGTGTTGCTGAAGTATGAGCCCCGGCTAAAGCAGATTACGGTGGTGATCCAGGATCAGACCACGCCCGGTGAACTGCGCTACGCCATTGATGCCGAGCTGAAAGGCATCGGCCTGGTGCGCTATGGCACGGAATTTATGCCTGAAGGTCGTGTGTTGATTCGCCACATGAAGCAACAACACTACCTTGATCAGCCGTCCCGGGTTTAATTTTCCCTTTCTGTACCTGGTGCGGAACTACTATGTCGGCAAAAGCACAGTTTTTGAAAAAATTGCAGGCTCAACGCCCGCGAAGCGCCGCCTTTGACACGAAAGCCGAAGCGGATATCGCAGCATTTCGTCAGCGGATAAGCCTGCTGCAGGAATCGGTGGAGACCTGGCTTGTCGGTACTGAGATACGCACCGAAGCCACCGCCATCTCGCTGATTGAGTTTCTGATTGGCGGAAGCGCGTTTTCGGTGCCGGGTATTGCTTTGCACTACGCGCAGCGGAGTATCCAGTTTTCGCCTGTTTTCCTGTACGGGCAGGGCGTAACCGGCTGTATTGAGGTCTGCCTGACTGCAGATGGCAATATCCGGCCTCTGTTCCGTCTGTTTATGCGCAGCGGTGATCGGGATGACTGGACCTGGTGCCCGGCCGGAACGCAGAACGGAAATCCTGCCAGGTTTGATGAAGAGGCATTCTTTACGATGATCGCGCCTCTGCTTCCTGAGTAATCACTGTACCTGTTTTTGAGCCCGGCTCGCATTTTTGCCCACGGACAACCCAACATGCATGACGAACAACCCCGCCAGGTGAAAACCGGTGGCGACCCGCGTTCATTGCCTGAGTTTATGGCACTGCGCGATGAGATGAGCAAGCTGACGCATCCGGCACGCCCGGATGTCGACTGGAAGCAGGTAGAAAACCTGTCACTCTCCCTGTTTGAAATTAACGGGGTGGAGCTGCAGACCGGGGCCTGGTATACCCTGGCGTGCAGCCATCTGGCACGGGTCAATGGCCTGAACGAAGGTCTGGCGATACTGACGGCACTGCTGAGCCATCAGTGGGCTCAGCTCTGGCCACAACCGGCACATGCCCGGGCCGAGATAATCAACGGCCTACTGCAGCGTGTGCAAAAACTGTTTCGCACCTTTTCGCTGGGCGCTGCAGATGTTCCGGCCCTGTTCCTCGCTGAAAAGCGACTGCTGGAGATGAAGGACATACTCAGACGCCAGGAACTGGAACATGCCTGTCAGATGAATCCGCTGATGCAGCTGATACGCAGCGCGTTAAGCCGTCTGGAGAACTCTCCTCAGCCTGAGGGTGAGTCTGCCGGGAACACGGTACCCGGAGAGGATGTTGTCATAGCTGAAGACGCCCCGGCCAGCCGTCTGGTGTATGTCATCCAGAAAGCGCCGGAAGTGGGGATTCAGGTCACTGAAGAACAGCCGGTACAGCCGAAACGCTGGCCCGTCTTTGTAGCCGGCATGGCGACCGCACTGGTACTCAGCGCTGCCACGGTCTTCGGCTGGCAGGTTGTCCATCGCCCGGATGAAGCCACCCAGCCAATGGAGGCATCTGTCGCCTGGATACCGGAGGCGATGACGCCGGCGCAGATTGAAGCCTTCCGCGGGACTGAAAGCAGCAAGACCCACTCCGGGATGTGGCTTGCGCGCATGTCCAGTCAGGTCAACTGGATAACCACGCTGGCTCCCGGCTGGCGACTCCGCTACGGTCAGGGGCTGGTGTCGCAGGCTAAGGCGTTGTGGCCGGATGATCCTGCAACCCGGGCACTGGTCAATCGCTGGGAGCAATATCAGGCAGGCCGGACGCTGCCCGCGAGTGAACTGACAGGCTGGCATGACGGTATGGCGCAGCTCAGGGCCCTGTCGGCGCAGTTGGATGCGCTGGACAGGCAGAAAGGCAAGTACATGACCGGCAGCGAGCTGAAGACGATCGTCTGGCGTATCACCAGTACGTTCGCCAGCGCGGTTCCGGTTGAGGAGCAGCTGCGACAGCTAGTACCTGCTGCAGGAGATACAAATGCGCCTCAGGCGAACCTTGAACAGGTGGCACGCCATCTGGATTCACTTATTCATGTGCTGGAGCAGGTATCGGCTAAGCAACCCGATGCAAAACCTTAAAAGACAGTTTTTTTATTCCCTTTCAATATTTAATAACTGCCTCAGTATTCTTTACCGTCATCATCTTTGATGAACATGTTGAACCCGAGGTGGTTCGTTGTAACTTACAAATGGAAAACTAATGAATAAATTATTAATTTTAGCAACGTTTGCCACAGGCCTTCTTTTATTGGGGTGTGAAGATAAAAGCCAGCCGTCTGAAGACCAAATCTCCTCAGCTATTTCATCTCGGTTTGACTCAATTTATTCTGGGTTGAGCCAAATGGATAAATACAAGGTAATGGCAGCAGCTGGTCTGTCATTTGTCAGCGTAAAAAAGCTCGATAACTGTAAACCCAATGCTAGTGATAAAGATATCGTGAATTGCCCCGTTGAGATTCATTTCAAAAGAGATTCAGTGCAGGCTTTAAGTAATTTGAATGATGTTGCCAGGGGGGTTAATACAGTATATTCAAGTGTCAGAGATCTTGAAATGACGAGAAGAAATGAGAGCTGGGAATGTGACCCTCGGTTGATCGTGCAATTACAATTATCCGCAGTGCTTGCCCAATAAGTAGTTATTGACATTGTTGATACAAATTAAAGGAAGCACTTTTGCTGTGGCGACTTAATTATATATTCTATAATGCACACTATCATACTGCGCTGATACTGCTTCTGATTATTGGATGCATTGAGATACTTGTACTATTGGCAGGGATGACAATCCCTGGCCATCTTGATATGGCGCTTGGAAACTTGTCGCCGGGGAGGCATTACTCGGGGCGCATGTAGTCAGACCCGGTGACAATCATCTAACAGCAGTTTCAGAGCCAGCGAGCTATTATTGGATTGATGCCGTCGGGCTAATTACGGTAAATGTACCAGCAGATCAACAACGTGTACTGGGGATCGTTCGCGAATATGTTGCGAGAGCGCGTGCGGTGCTGGATGCAAACATCATCAGACGACAGCCTCATTTTGCCGGGCCAATCATTACGCCCGGAACAAGCTCTGTTGAGCGCTGTCCGGCAATGTAGCTCCCGGGAATAGCCCGGCTACGTTCTGGTATTAAGGAATAACTTGATGAAATATTGGATATTACCCTGCGTTTGCCTGTTCAGTGTTATCACGCAGGCGGCAAGTTTTGACTGTAAGAAAGCCAATACGGTCGTCGAACAACTGATTTGTAATGATGAAACTCTGGGCGACCTGGACGAGCAGTTAAGCGAGACCTATAAAAGCCTCCTTAAGACTACGACCGATCGGCCAGCGCTGATCACCACCCAGCAAGACTGGTTTACGGCCAGAAATCTGTGCAAAACGCCTGAGTGTGTTGAACAGTCTTATCACAACCGGCTGTCACAGTACGCGGTGATGCCGCGTAAAGGATGGAAGCATTACGTTAACCAAACCCTAAAAGTGAGCTTTGACTATCCCGGACGTTATAAGGTGAAGCCATGCCCTGAGGGATTTGGTAAAAACTGTATTGCTGTCGTTGATAAGCCTCAAAACATGCAGGACAGCGATTACGTCATTGCCTTTAATGTTGTCAAAGGCGGTCTGGAGGAAAATGCCACGAATGAAGCATTATTCGAGCAAACGGATGGCAAATGGATGACAACGGCTGGCCAGGGCATTCCTCAGGAAGTCCAGTCTTTCAGCGGCAACAACTGGACTGGAATGAAGGCTGTGCAGGTATGTGGTATCAGTGACAAAGAGACCGGTTTCCACGCCGCAGGCGGGGAATGTTTCTGGGCTGTGATGAGTAACGGGCATGCTTCAGTTGTTGCTGACACTCAGGGTATTATTGGCAATGACCCGGAAACTTTCCATATCATTGAAACGCTGAGATTCCTCTAGCAGATTGATCTGCAGGATGGCAGCACTGTTTCCTGGTGACAAAGTGACTTCCTTAAAAGTTATTTTTTTGCCTGCTAGTTATTACGTATTCACCTGGTTAAACAGTTAATGGCTGATGGGGAATAAATCCCCGGAATAAAATCATGGATGCAGTGATGAAAAAAATAAGTCTCTTACTGTTGTTGAGTGTCTTTTTTACCCTGCAGGCTGAGTCTGCGCGTGGACGGCAACCTTGTTCCGGCTCAAAGGGTGGCATTGCGCATTGCACATCGGATGGACGTTTTGCTTGCAACGACGGGAGCTTGAGTCAGTCGAAGCGGTTCTGCTCTGGGTACGGTTCTTCAGAAGTCCGCAATCCGGTAAAACCTTCAGCTTCTACCCACAAAACGCAGACGAAAAAGACGGCAGCTGCGAAAAAGCAGGAACAGCAAAGCGTTGCAGACAACAATGACCCGGTCAGTACACAACCCCGACAACCAACATGCGCACCTCTCTATATGGCTAACAAGCCCGGATATACTCATTTACCGATTTGCTCAGGAAACCAATATTAATCAGATATAAAAAAAGTCCGCTGTCTGTGGTTCAGACTAAATAATCAGGAATGGAATAAGAAAGGAAAGAGATAAAACATGGCCCGAAGAAAAAAAGATGACAATGCAGCAGGTATCATCCTGGTTACAAGGTATTAAACCACAGCTTCTTTCGCCCATCTTGATAGTGCCAGACCTCGATATATTCTCGATGGTTTCCGGCTTAACTCATTTTCCTCAATCCGAAAGAGTATTTTTTCATACTGTACTATTTGATATTTTGAACCGCAGCGCTGTTTTCTCCATGTGATAATTTATGACCTATAAATATTATATGAAACTCCAGGTGGCTCTCATTCATCAGATAGTATCCCTTCGTTCCTCATCGTTTTCCAACGGCGGTCAAAACTGTTTTTGTTACCTATAAATGTAGTTTTTATTTGCATCCATACTTCATTTTTCACTCCTCTCTTACCATTGTTTTTTGGGAGTTTCACCGGAATGTGCCCCAGATTTTTAAGGGTGGCAATTATTTGAGTCTCCTGTCTGGTTTTTATGCTAACTTTATTGTCGGACTCATCTCTTTGATTACCTGTGAAATGACTTTTTATCTTATTTGCTAAGGTGATGCGTAATGAATTTATGAGGCTCGTCATCATTACATTCTGATTGTCTTTAGCGATATTTTTAAGCTTGTGTTTATCAAATTCTCCAAATTCAAATATTTCTTGTGTGCACATAAAATGAATAAACTCTTCCGGGGAGCAGGGAATGGCGAGCACGGGAACTGTGTAATCACCCGTTGGGTGCTCAAACAATGCATTGAACTCCTCAATCGTTAAAGCATTCCTGATTGCTTCTGGTGTATCTGACGGACGCTCCACCCAGATTCCATCTTCTTTTAATGTGAGGTTTGGTGCCGGCCAATCTTTGCATTCGTGTGATGCAATTTGAAAAATTGACATCAAATCGGTCATTCTCAGGTTCATCGTCTATCTCTTCTTATGCTTCATTAACTAATCGTAAATGTACGGAGGTGAAGGCTGGTGCATGAGACGAGACTTGTGCCTGATTCAGTATCCACTCTTCAATCGAAACATGCCATTTTCTTAGCAGGTCAATGGGTCGTCGGCGATAATGCTTTTCGGCTAGTGCACTTGGTTTGTGTCCCATGATTTGTGCAACGATACCCACCGGGACTTCGACCCACTCTGAAAGCGTACCGAATGAGCGGCGTAATCCATGCAGACTGATGTGTGGCAATCCGGCTTCATTCAATGCTCGATTGTGGGCAATTCTAGGCTCCTTCAGCCGACCATCGACGCTTCTGGAGCTCGCAAACACATAAGGATTATCTGTTACCCCATCCGACAATTTACATCTTGGAAGGCTGTCTGCGAGAAGGGCTACATAGGGAGTTAGGGGGATGGTTCTTGTACTTTCAATTTTGTCTTTGATAGCCATCGTATTCCAGACAAAGTCCAGATCGACCCATTTCAGATTTGCTAATTCTTCTCTGCGAGCACCTGTTAGCAGTAAAATTTGTAAGTAGGCCGATATTGGCTTGTTGGTCAGTTTTTGGACGGCACTAAACCAGTTGGAAAGCTGTTCTCGCTGCAGGCAATCATCCTTAACGGTAGGCCGAGCTAGTTGTTCTTTCACTTCTATTGACTGGCAAACATCTTTGGCTACCAGGCTGGACCAGATACTTTGGCTAAGCCACGAAATAAATGCTCTCAACAAACGGTAGGCATGAGCGGCTACGCTTGGTCGGGTTTCACTTTGCTCCTTAAGCCATTTTGCAATTCTGGCCGCTGAGAGCTCCTTCAAATGGAGCGGAAGTAGTGGTGCAAAAGGTCCGGCAGAAGTAAGACCTTTACCCCGTGTCTTTTGAAGACCGCCTGGTGAAGAAAGCACAAGATGATCATTAATATAGCGGGCTGAACGCGGCTTGCCCGTTTTGGGACTACGAGTCACCTTCAGGTACGTTAAGTATTCATTCCAGGCCATCTGAAATGTGGTTGAGTCAATCTCAGCAAGTTTTTCCCTTTCCTCTGCCGCCTCGCGTAGTTCTTGTTTGGCCTCCCTGGGATCGATTCCTGTATCGCAGAGAGCCTGCAAACGTCTGGCTTCTTTTCGCGCCGTATTTTCTTCGAAGTCGGCAGGCCCATCCAGCCGCCAGATTTTCACATTACCAATTGTTAGGCGCAGTGATTTGCCATGAATCCTGCTTTGAAAGATAAAAGCTTTCACTCCTGAACGGGTGATGCGAAGCCCAAGCCCTGGCACTTCACTATCCCAATAGAAGGTCTGGTGCTTACCCTCATCAGCTCTGGCTTTGGCTATAAAACTGGATGTAAATTTTACTCTGGTGATTTCAGTCATTGCTTGTTTGCTTACGTAGATAGCTGTGTAAGCAATATGTAAGCACAGGGCATCAACATACATCTATTCATAACAATCTGAATCGACCTCGAATTTTATATAACCAGTTGTTTTTAAATGGTTGTTAAATCCATATCAACACTGAATAATCTTCTTTTTCTTTTAATCCTCCTATTCGTAATGCGAAGGTCGTAGGTTCGACTCCTATTATCGGCACCATGAAATCAAGCAGTTACCTACCTGTAAGCATCCCTGCAATCCGTGCCATTCACTTTTAGAGATCTTCCGACATACTGATGATGTCCCCTGAGGAGATCGCCATGCGTAAGGCCCTCATCACCGTACTGAGGTCCGTCGAGGCAGACCGGACCGTCAAAGATGTCTGTCGCGAAGCGGGAAAACCTGAAGCCTCGTGCTAAATAGCTGCGCCGAATAGTAGATCACTTAAAGGGAACTCAGCCCGGATTGTGCGATCTGATCAATCGCCAAACCAACCAAAATCACCAACCGGACTGAGCAATGCCGATCATAGCACCCATCCCCCGAAATGAACGACGTCAGATGCAGAAAATTATCCATAAAACACCCGATAAAAATTACGCCCGCAGGCTCACCGCAATGCTCATGTTGCATCGCGGTGACCGTGTCAGCGATGTTGCCAGAACGCTCTGCTGCGCCCGCTCATCCATCGGTCGCTGGATTAACTGGTTTAC
>NZ_JBLFJW010000042.1:0-32936 GCF_047713085.1 Pantoea sp. sgz302252 | reverse complement strand
TTTTGGTTTTGTACTTCTGATTTGGCAGCAGGACAGCAACATCAAACTTGAGTTTGGCGATATCAACGCCGACGGAGACAAGACTCATCATGGCACTCCATAACCTTATGAATAATATCGCCGGACCATCCTTATATGTGGGTGCTCGGGGCACAGGATACCGTTCGGTCTTGAGGCGACAGGGAAACAGGTTACCGGGGCATAATCTCTCCCACGGGCTCAGGGGCACCAGGGCCGGGTGATGCTCACCGGTAACCTCCCGATGATCAGTCGGGGATCTTCTCCGCAGAAACGGAGAAGATCAAGACATAAGGGCCGGGGTGAGGGGATCAAGCTACTCCTTACGGAAAAAATCGTTATACAACATATACAAATGCGCGGAACTCCACGAGAAGTTCGGCGCGCCCTGCTGGCCGCCGGTCAGCGGGTTGTAGTTTTCCTGAATCGGCCCGTCGCTGGTTAAGCCTTTGGCGTGGCGGAAGAAGGTGTCCGCCAGTTTCACTGCTTCCTCGCGATGCCCATAGCGTTCCATGCCCTTCAGCCCGAACCAGAACTGATCGACCCACACCCGGCCTCGCCAGTAAATATCGGCGCCAAACGCCGGGCTGGTGAGCGCGGCGGTGCCGAGCGGCACGAAGGTGTTAAACTCTTTCGGGTCGAGCATCACTTTCACCACCGCATCGGCATGGGCCTGGGTTGCCGCGCCGTTGAACAGCGGTGACCAGCCTTCCGGGCCTTTGCCGCGTTCGACGATCGGTTTGCCCGCGCAGCCGTTAGCCAGCGGCTTGTCTTCAATGCGAATGTCGTAATAGAAACCTGTTTTCGCATCAAACATGCAGGTGTTGATGTAGTCCGCCAGCTTCCCGGCAAGTGCGGTGTAGCGGCTGGCTTCCTCCGGTTTGCCGAGGATTGTCGCCATCTGCGCCAGATAGTGGTTGTCGCTGTACATGTAGCTCGCCTGATCGACGGACTCCTGCAACAGCGAATAGCCAAGCAGCGTACCTTTCGCATCGCGGTTTTCGGCGAAGTTCACCGTCCAGTCGCTGCGCTTGCCGCCGTTTTGCACGTATTTATCCAGCTGGTCTTTGTCGATAAAGCCAAACACCGCTGCGTCATCGCGCCCGGATTCCCAGGAGGCTGCCACCTGCGCCGGAATTTGCAGGCTATCGTACTGACCTTTGCTGACGGTGGCGTCGTAGTTTTTCAGGCCGGAAAGCGTCTCTTCTTTGTCGCCTTTTTTCACCGTAAACAGCATCTCGCCGCTGGCGGTGTTATGCGCTTTATCCTTCGTCGCGCCATACTCCGGCACGCCGTTGTGGTTGTGATCGCGATTACGCAGCCACCAGTCGTGATAGGCCACCAGTTTCGGGTACATCTCTTCCAGCCACGCTTTATCATTGGTGACTTTATAGACCTCCATCACCGACCACGCTGCCAGGCTTGGCTTGGTGTTGCGCTCGTTCCAGTTGCCGCCATCACCGCCGCGATCCGGGCTCAGGTTCCAGGCAATCAGGTCTGGCACAAACCCTGCGTCCTGTGGGCGGACTTTATCGCCAGGCTGAACCTGCCAGGAGAAGACGGCGCGGATATTGTCTTTGGCTATCTCCGGGTTGAAGTGCGCCATCGCGAAGGCCTGTTTCCAGGTATCCCATGGCCAGGTCTGATTGCCGGAGAACCAGCGCCCGGTCACCGACGGCGTGACGGTATTGAACTTCACCGCGCCGCCCGGCGAGCGCCAGTTGCCGTTCAGGGTTTCGATGGCTTTTACCGCCACGCGGGTTTGCTCTGGTGTAGCCTCCGGATTGGTCAGACCGCGCTGGAGATACCCTTCCCAGCGCTGTTCGGCGGCCTGCATGTAGTGCGACGGACGGGCGAGAATATCGCGGATCTGCATTTTTTCATGGCTGACGTCTTCGGCGGTCAGCAGGTGCGAATAAGTGGTCCACAGCGTGGTCGAGCCGTTGATGCGTGCGGTGCTGGTGAAGCGATCCCCCTCGACGGTTGTCTCAACCGGAATCGATTTATGCACCTGATACTGCGAGGCTCCGGAGGTCAGCAGATCCCAGGTTGAACGCACTTTGCCGAATTTCACGTCCACGCCATCGCGGGTGGCGACGAGTTGGCGCTGATAGTCCGGATAGGCCGCATCAATCGTCTTATCGGAGACGGCTTTTCCCTCTTTGGCCTGCAATTTTTCCAGCAGCTCGCCATCCCATTTCAGCAGCAGCGGAGCATCGCTGGTGATCTTCGTTTCCAGCAGCGAGGTGCGTGCGCTGGCGAAACGCAGGGTCATCACAATCTTCACGCCGGGCGCGCTCAGGGTTTGCACCAACGCACCGGGAAGGCTCCATGCCTGCATCGTGAAATCAACTTTTTTGCCGCCGCGGTACACCGTCAGGCGGTCGAAATTGGTCGCCATAAAGTTGATGTACTCTTCGGTCAGCAGCGCCGGGCCGGGAAAGCCGCCCAGGGTTGCCGGGCCGTCGGGCAGCAGGTGGCCGTGCCATGCGCCGAGATCGAAGAACGGGTTAAAGCGCTGGTGATCGTCGCTGTCGAAATCCTGCATATAGTGCGGTGCGCCGACGCGGTTGATGACATTTTTATAGCTGTCCGCGCTGCCCGCGTGCGCCGACAGGCTCAGCAGCAGAGCGCAGGCCAGCGGGGCGAGAGAGGTCGTCAATTTCATGGTGATTCTGTCCTTGTTACCAGTAGAAGTATTGCATCAGGAACAGCTGATCGCTGGGATCGCCGGAGGCGGTTTTCATGTACCAGCGGCTGTCGGCGGCAGTGGCAAAACGCCCCCCGCCGTATTCATACCAGATACCGAACTGCATAAATGAGGTGGTTTCCTCAGCCGCCTCGTCGGGACGGTGCTTCGCGTAACTCCAGGCGGTGGAGAAATAGAGCCCCTTCAGCGGTTCTGCCATCGCGCTCGCCATAAACCCGGTTTCGGTGCCAGGAGTGCCCAGGCCTTTGGCGCGCCCGGTGTGATGCCAGGCACGTGCCGCCAGATGTGGCGACAGGATGCCGGTCAGGAACAGTTGCCCGGTACCGTCGGTGACTTCCAGGCCGTTCATCCAGGTCACGCCTTCGATGAATTCATATTGCAGATAGCCGTTCATCATCGCCGGATAGGTATATTTATCGTCGTACCGGTCGTATTTGCCAAAATGCAGCCAGGCCTTGCTTTCATCATGATGCCCGGCGGGCGTGGCGGTCACGCTGTAGCGCAACTTGCCCGTCAGATTCTGCACCTTCAGGGCGTACATAATGTCGCGGGTGTTGGGGATAACGTAGCCCAGATCCGGTGTGAAATCGCCCCACCATTGCAGGTCATCGAGTGACGAATCCTGGCGCAGGCTGAGCATGATTTCGGTGTTGTCATCGGTGCGATAGCCGCCGTACAGGCGGTTCAGGCCGCCTTCAAAACCGCCCCAACCATGGTCGGGAACCCAGGCATTGCCCTGGCTGTCGGCCTGAACGGTCCAGCCTTCGCCGTAGATCAGGCCGAACCACGGGCCGTGCTTGATTTCCAGCCCGCCCTCGATATAGGTGCCGTCGCTGTATTTGTGCTTCTCCGGGCCTTCGAGATCCATATAGCCGCCAACGCCCAGCTCGCCATAAAAACGGTATGAAGTTGCGGACAGTTCCGGCGTGCGGGTGTCGTCATGCTCCGCCGGACGGGCCTCTTCCGCGGCCAGCGCCGGGTTGCAAAAAGAGAGGGCAGCGAGTGCCCCGTAAACAGAAGGTGAAAGTCTCATTGGGTTCCTGGTTCCTTCAGGAGAGAGTTTGCGCGGGAGCGGCTTCACGCTTTTTTTCCGATTGCGACAGCCCCCGGATGTATTTGCTGTATTTCCACCACGCAAAACCGAGGAAGATGACAATGCCGCCGACGTTATAGAACACGATGGTCAGAATATTGCCGCCGGTCGGGAAGGTGGAGGCAATAAAGCCGATAGTGAAAATGACGATCAGCATTGAAACCACCACAATGCCGGTGGTGCGTGAACCCATCTTAAAATCGCGTGGCAGATGGTCGAGTTTGCGGCGCAGGTTCAGGTAGGCCAGCATAATAAACAGCGGCGGCAACATTGAGGCGGCGGCGGTCATGTTGATCACCGTATTCATTAATTCCTGGGCGGTGTTGGAGCCGAGAGTGGGAATAATCATCAGCGGGATAACGATTAAATACTGGATCCACGCGGCTCGTGCAGGCACGCCGTTTTCATTCAGGGCTACGGTTTTCGGCCCAAAAATGCCGGACGGAATTTCAGAGAAGAAAATTTTCACCGGTGTGGCGGTCCACATCAGCAGCGAGCCAAACATCGCGGTGAAGGAGACCAGGCCAACGAAGCGGTTCATCAGCACTTCCGGTAAACCGAAGTAAACTGCCAGGCCGTGGAACACCTGTACCGAGCCGCCGGTAAACTTCAATTCTTTGCTGCTGATAAAGACGTTAATCAGCACCGAGGAAATGGAGTACAGCACGCCGATCACGATCCCCGCGAGGATGATCACTTTGACGAACGACTTCGAGCCGCCTTTCACATCATTCACGTACACCGCCACGGATTCCGCCCCGCCTGCGGCCATGAAAATCCAGGTGGTGATGCCGAGAAACGCCCAGTTGAAATTGGGGATCATAGCATCGACGGTAATCGGGTCCGCAGGCTGCACGCCGCCGACCAGCGCCGCACCCGCCAGCAGAATATAAGACAGTGTCAGCAGTAGCATCAGCGTGGAGGTGACGGAGGTAATTGGCCCGAGCATTTTTGCGCCGTTGGTTGAGACCCACGTCGAAAAAGCGAATAACACCAGGCTCAGCGCCACGGTAGCAAACGGGGTGAGAATGTACTCATAGCCAAGAAAGGCATACGAGGCGTAAGCGATAACGCGCGGTAATAACGAGGTGAAAAAGAATAAGTTCACGAACCAGTAGGTGTAGGCGGTAATAAACGCCCAGCGTCCGCCGAGCGAACTTTTCACCCACGCATAAACGCCCGCTTCGGAATTCTTATTCAGCGAGACAAATTCGGCGATGATCAGGCAGAACGGAATAAAGTAGAACAGCGTCGCCAGGAAGAACATTGGCGCGGACGCCAGCCCCAGCTCGATATTATTATTAATGACGTTGTTAAAACTGAATACGGCGGCAAAGGTCAGCGACAGCAGGCCGAACTTGCCAATGGTATTACGTTTGGACTCTGAAACAGTGGACTCTGACATAACGAATCTCCGGGTACAGGGAGGATAGCGGCGCTACGTCGGCGCCGCCGGATTTTTTATTTGTTATGGAAATAGCCGTCTTCTACGGTCACGCGCAGCACCACCTTTTTCACCGCGCCCTCGCTGATGAAGCGGTAGGCTTCGTCGATGTCGCAGATGACCATTTGCCCTTCGTGAACCTGCACCGTGTCACCGCAGCCTTTAAGAAATTCGCGGTCGGTTTCATCGCGGTAGCACTCCACCACCTGAAGGTGCGCTTTCGGCGCGTACTCAATTTTTTGCGCGCCTTGCAGGTAGTAATGGACGTCGAAGTAGCGGCGATGCCCCAGAAAAAGCGCATCGGTGGTGGTGGTGGTGCTCAGGCGATAGCTCAGCGAATCACCAATCGAATGCGCCACGCCGGGGCTAACGGCGTCGATGTTGTGAATGGCTTCCACGCAGCGTTGCCATTTGCGACCGCCGTGATAGCGACGGGTAAACTCTTCCAGGTTATTGATAATGTCCATTATTCGGCCTCGCATTCGGCAGCGGTTGGGGTGAGAGAGAACGCCTGAGCCAGCACGTTGCCGCTGGCAGGCAGCAGGGTGAAGCCATAGCGGAATTCGCTAAAGCGCACGCGGAAGCTGTCCAGCACTTCGCTGCCCCAGGAGTTCGAGCCCAGACCCAATAGCTGGTGGTCAAGATTGAGGGTGATGTGGCCGCTGCGCTGCAGTTCGTTGCAGTGACGTGCGGCGTGAATGGCCTCGGCGGTGTACGGCCAGGCGCTAAAGTGAAGAGGTTGCTGCGGAACGACCAGCAGGCCATTCCCCTGACGGTTAGTGAGCGCCGCCCAGCGCACCTGCTGGCGGTTGCCGTTGTTCTGCGGGAACGGATAGTTCTCGAACATCGCGTCCACCGTGCTGTGCCAGACGTCAACCCGGCTGGACTGCTGGCTGTCCGGGTAGTTTTCCCCCGGCCCGCGTCCGTAATATTTCACCTGCTCAAAGCTGCCGTTGATGCCCAGCGTGAAGCCGATGCACGGAATGATGTGCGAATAATCGCCGTAAGGCGTGCCCGACAGCTCGACGCTCAATGCTCCGGCCGGGCTGACGCGCCAGCGACAGGTGCAGCGCATGCCGAAATCAAACACCGGCGGGGCGATAACGCTTTCACTGACGAGGCACACGTCGTTGCCCTCGCGTTCCACGCGAAACGTGCGCAGATGCTCCTGCATAATCTGCAAATGATTCGGCTGCCACAGCCCTTCGTATTCCTGCTTGTGGTTATCAATCATCGGCTTGAAGAAGGTGATTTTGCCTTCTTCGGCAATTATCTCCTCGCCGTTGACCAACCATGACGCCAGTTTTCCGCTGCGCTTAGAGAACACCATCAGGAAGTTATGCCCGCGGACGGTACAGTTCAGGCGTTCGTCTTCGACCAGCAATGCAGTGGCGTTATCAGAGAGCCACGGTTTAGCCGCCAGTGTGCGAGGGGCGAGCAGGAACTGGTACTGTGCAATCGAGTGATGGGCTTCGCTGTAGCACGTTGCGGAGTCCTTGCTGACAAACACGTTCACCCAGCTTTCGCGGCCGTCGGTTTGCGGCAGATCGATGTTCAGCGTGCGGCTGCTGTTCGGCGGCAGGTCGCTGACTTTCAGGCTCTGGCTGCTGATGAGCTCGCCTTCGGCTTTGATCTCGATTCGCAAGGTGTAGTCGTCAAGCGTGCTGAACCAAAGCTTGTTGTCGATTCGCAGTTCGCCGCGAGCCAAATCGACGGCGTGGACTTTCACCGGGGCAATCACCTGCTTGTATTCCAGCAGGCCAGGGCCCGGGGTCTGGTCGGAATAAATCAGCCCGTCGAGGCAGAAGTTGGCGTTATTCGGATAGTCGCCAAAATCGCCGCCGTACTGGTAGAACGTCCTGCCGTCCGCATCGTGTGCCTGAATGCCGTGATCGCACCACTCCCAGACGTAATGGCCTTGCAGGCAGTCGTGGCGATAAAACACATTCTGGTATTCGCTTAACCCGCCAGGGCCGTTGCCCATTGCATGCGCGTATTCGCAGATGATGCGTGGTTTAGGATGCGGGTATTCGCCGAACTCGTTCATCAGCGGCACGCGGGTGTACATGGTGGAAATGATGTCCACCACTTCGGCATCCCGGTCTTCTTCGTAATGCACCAGGCGCGTTGGGTCCAGCGCCTTGCAGGCTTTGGCCATCGCGCGGATGTTGCAGCCATAGCCGGATTCGTTGCCCAGCGACCAGATGACGATAGAAGGGTGGTTTTTCTGCGCCTGAACGTGACGCACGATGCGTTCGACGTACACGCCTTCCCAGGCAGGATCGTCGGTGATGCGGCTCAGATCGCCGACGTTGGCGAAGCCGTGCGATTCCACGTCGGTTTCCGCCATCACGAACAAGCCATAAAGATCGCACAGTTCATAAAAGCGCGGATCGTTCGGATAGTGGGCGGTGCGCACCGAATTGATGTTGTGCTGCTTCATCAGGATCAAGTCTTTCTCGACCCGATCCATGCTCACCGCGCGACCCTTCAGGTGATCGTTATCGTGGCGGTTCACGCCGTGCAGCATCACGTAGTGGTTGTTAATCAGCATCAGGCCGTCGCGCACCTGAATGTCGCGGAAGCCCACGCGCTGCGGCACCACTTCGAGAGTTTCCCCGGCGGCGTTTTTCAGGATCAGCAGCAGCTGGTAGAGATAAGGCGATTCGGCAGACCACTGTTTTGGCTGCTTCACATCAAGGCTAAAATCGAGCGTCTGGCGCTGGTTGACGCTGCCGCGAGTCACACCCTGATAAAGGCACTGCTCACCGTCGAAAAGCTGGTATTCAAGGCTGACGGTCTCTGCCTGTGCAGCCAGATTTTCCAGCTCCACGCGACAGGAAAGCGTGGCATCCTGGTAGTCGTCGTTAAACACGGTGCTGACGGTGAAATCGTCGATGTGAGTCGGCGTGCGCCCGACGAGGTAAACGTCGCGGAAAATGCCTGCCGTCCACCACATGTCCTGGTCTTCCACGTAGGTGGAGTCCGCCCACTGCATCACTTTGACGCACAAGAGGTTTTCTCCGGCGTGAACGTAAGCGGAAAGGTCGAACTCGGCGGTCAGGCGGCTGCCTTTGCTGAAGCCGACGTAATGTCCGTTCACATAGACTTCAAAATAGGTTTCCACTCCGTCGAATTTGATGAGCGTCTGACGCGCGCTCCAGCTTTCGCCGAGTGTAAAGGTGCGCTGATAGGCGCCGGTGGGGTTAGCGGTAGGCACGAAAGGCACGTCTATCGGGAACGGGAAGCCTTCGTCGGTGTATTGCAGCTGGCCGTGGCCTTCGAGCTGCCACATCGACGGCACACTAATTTGCCCCCAGTCATTCATCAGCCGCTGAGGGAAATCCTCCGGCACATCAAGCGGATGGTCAAAATAACGAAACGTCCATTGGCCGCTTAGCAGCAAAAAATGGCTGCTGGCTTCGCGAGCAAAGCGGCGAGCCTCATCGACGGACGGATAAGCAAAAAAGTACGCGCGCGGCGGCAGCCGGTTCTCGTGCGTTAGTTGAACATTCTCCCAGCGGTTCATCTCATCTCCCTGCGGGTTAAAACATCATTGCAGGGGAGTTTAGTAAATATTTTACTAAATAAAATCAGTAAAACCGAAATGCGTTAACCGAATCACGAAAATAGGGGATTCAGAGAGGGTGGGGAAATTGCCGGGTGGCGGCTACGCCTTACCCGGCCTACAGGAGAATGGTTGTTTTTGTAGGCCGGGTAAGGCGTAGGGTTTAACGCGTCGTACCACGCAGCTTCAGGCGGCTCGGCACAAACACCTGTAACGGCAGCGCCCGTCCGTCGCGGGCTTTTTCCAGCAGCAGGTTCACGCCCTGGCTGCCCATCATTTCGGAATGAATGCGCACGGTGGTCAGCGGCGGGAAGGTAAAACGGGCGGTAGGAATATCGTTGACGCTGATCAGACTGATGTCCTGCGGAATGGAAAGCCCTTTCTCGTGAATGGCCCGCAGTACGCCGATGGCGATGGAATCAGAGGCGACAAACAGCGCTTCGGGATAGTCGCTTTTCGCCAGCATTTGGGTCGCCAGCTCATACCCCGACGAACTGGAAAAGCCGCCGCGCCAGATGTCGCTTTCAGACACCACGCCCTTCAGGTGGCCGTATTCGACGAACGCTTTCTCGCGAATATCTGCCTTGCCCGGCTGGTCTTCCCCGCCGATAAAGCCGATACGCTGCACACCCTGAGCCACGAAAAAGTCGACCACTTCCTTGCTGATCCGTACCAGGTCGATATCCACCGAATCAAAACCGGAGTCGGGCTCGTTGAAATCGATGAAGCAGATGTTGTCGCTCAGCGCTTGCGCGGCCTGGCGCATTTGCAGGGCCGGTTTGCCGACAATGAGAATGCCGCTGACCTTATTCACCTCAGGAAGCCCCTGATTTTCATAGCAGTTGGTCAGGCCGATATTCAGCTTTTCACACTGCGTTTCAATGCCGTGACGGATAGCGAGGTAATACGGATCGTTGATTTCCAGCTCCTGACGGTAGCTGTACAGCGCCAGCACATGGTGGCAGGCATCATGATGGACCAGGCTTTTACGTGCGCTGCTGCCGCGATATTCCAGCTTTTCAGCGATCTCCAGGATCCGATGCCGGGTCTCTTCTTTGACGTTCAGCGTCGGGTCGTCGTTAAGAATGCGCGACACGGTGGCCTGTGACACGCCCGCTTCCTTTGCGATATCTTTCAGTGTTGCCATGGGTCCCCTCTGCGCGGGAGTTGAAGTGTATGCTGCCGCCATTGTAATGAATCCGGCGAATTTAGTAAAAATCCATTGATCGACAGTGCCGCTTATGCTGTGATAGTTTTACTAAATATTTACCTGGGGATTGACATGGAAAAGGTAGCTTACGGGGATTTCGCTCGTCTGGAGATGCGCACCGGTAAAATTGTTGCGGTGAAAAGACATGAGAACGCCGACAAGTTGTACATCGTGCAGATTGACGTTGGCGGGCGCACGCTTCAGACCGTTACCAGCCTGGTACCTTACTACGCACAGGATGAGCTAATGGGTAAACAGGTAGTGGTGCTGTGCAACCTGGAGAAAGCAAAAATGCGCGGTGAAGTGTCGGAGTGCATGCTGCTGTGTGCCGAAACAGAAGACGGAAGCGAAAGCGTGCTGTTGACCGCCGAGCGTGCTATGCCTGCTGGCGTGCGGATCGTTTAAACGAAAAATGCCCGGTGGCGGCTACGCCTTACCGGGCCTACAACCGGGCCTGTAAGCCCATGATAATTGTATGCTTTTCGTAGGCCGGATAAGCGCAGCGCCATCCGGCAGTTATGCCTGCTCCACTGACACCCGAAGTGCAGCCAACGCTTTCCCCGTCGCTTTGATAACCTGCTCACACTGCTCAATTGTCAGTGTCAGCGGGGGTTCAATGCGAATGGTTTTGGCGTTGTTGAGCGTACCCGCCACCAGAATGCGCTGGCGGAACATTTCGCTCGCGAAGCTGTAGCCGATTTCATTGTCGACAAACTCGATGGCAATCAACATCCCTTTCCCGCGCGCTTCCTGCACCAGATCCGGATATTCACGTGCCAGCAGGCGGAAACCGTCCAGCAGCATGTCACCTTTCTGTTCGGCCTGAGCCGGCAGGTTCTGTTCCAGCAGCACGTTGATGGTCGCCAGCGCCGCCGCACAGGCGAGCGGGTTACCGCCAAAGGTGGTGGTGTGCAGGAACGGGTTGTCGAACAGCACCGAGAATACTTCTTCTGTCGCCACCGTCGCGCCAATCGGCATCACACCCCCGCCCAGCGCTTTGGCGAGGCAGAGAATGTCCGGCTGCACGTTTTCATGTTCGCAGGCGAACATTTTGCCGGTGCGGCCCATCCCGGTTTGCACTTCGTCGAGGATCAGCAGTGCGCCAAACTCATCGCAGAGCTTACGCACCGCAGGCAGATAACCCTGCGGAGGCAGGATCACGCCACCTTCACCCTGAATCGGTTCGAGGATAATCGCCGCGACGTCATCACCGGTCTTTTTGCATTCACTCAGCACGGTGCGCATGGCGTTGATATCGCCAAACGGCACATGACGGAAGCCCGGCAGCAGCGGCATAAACGGTTTGCGGAAGGTGGATTTCGCCGTTGCCGACAGCGCCCCGAGAGATTTCCCGTGGAATGCGCCGCTGGTGGCGATAAACGTAAATTTCCCGCGTGGTGACTGATACGCTTTGGCGAGCTTGATAGCGGCCTCGACGGATTCCGTTCCGCTGTTGCTGAAGAAGCTGTATTTCAGTTTGCCCGGCGTCAGTGCCGCCAGCGTTTTTGCCAGCATTGCACGCAGCGGATCGAGCAGTTCCTGGCTGTGAAGCGGTTGTTTCGCGAGTTGATTCTGTACGGCGGAAACCACTGTTGGATTACGGTGCCCTACGTTGAAAATCCCAAACCCCCCCAGACAATCGATAAACTCTTGTCCCTGGGTGTCGACAAGCGTATTCAGACTGCCCGCTTGCCATTCTACGGCTCCGTAATCCCCGCCTGCAGTGACAGACTTGCGATACTCAAGAAACCCCGGATTCACATGCTCTTTGAAGTATTCCCGAACCTCCTGGTTGAGTGATTTCATCTCCTCATGATCAAGCGTGCGCTTTTCAATGAGATTCAGTGAGTGCGCGCTGCAGGCAAGAGCCGAGGCGCTGGAAGGTAACCTGTTCAAAATATGCTCCTGGGTATCGCGTATCACATGATACTGATTTAAGTATTGCAGGGATTACGCCACCCTGGAGCGGAACGCAAAAATCAAGATAAACGGCTGCGGAGGGCTGAGTGTTACAAAATTTAATCATTTCTATAACATTTGTGCGATTTTTACTCCTGAGCTTTCAGCATAAGGACGGTCATTATATTGAACGATTGCACCATGCTGGTGCAGTGGTTGCACTCGCACAGTTCTGGGTCGGTTCAACCCGTTGCGACGATCGGTATGATGATTACCGGATTTATTGGTAGTTAATGGTAAATTGGGCCGTACCGTTAGCGACACCGGGTACGATACCCGGTCTGTCGATCAGAGCCTGGTAACGGGCACGATAATTTAACGAGTTCAGACCGGGAACCAGCGCCCGGGCTGCGGACACCTGATCGAGAGGCAGTTTGGTACCATTTTCCTCCTCAAGCCGGATTGCGACGCCGCTGGCGCTATTATCGCCTCCATCGATGGCAATCAGCGTCGGATCGCTGGCGTCAGCCCTGGCGCTGAACTGGACTGTTGCGGTGCCCGGCCCGGCTACCGGACAGTTTATGACCAAATCAAAGTCAACCGGATCGGACAGATCTCCCGGTCCACCAAGTACTGTTGTGCTGACGGAACCCAGAGAGACTTGACGGTCCATGGTCATTGATGACGGGTCTGGTAAGCAGGATGGCGATTTGATGGTGCCGCTAAAATTAAGCTGTACATCATCCGCCTGTGCACAGGCCATGACGCCACATAGCAACATCAGGGCAAAAAGGGGTTGTACTTTCATAAGATCATTCATAGGAAATGGAAACGGTTGCATTGGCATTAGCGGGACCACTATTGACCGTTGAGCCTGTCTGAATGTAGTGGGCCTGCCAGTTAATGGTGTAGGTGCCTGTTGTGCTGGTGGTGGCAAGCAGGTACTTGCTGTTCAACGTGACTGGGGCACCGTTCTGATCGAGCATTTGTACGCCAACGCCAGTGGCAGCATTCTCCTCTGGCGTCAGCTTTAAGGTGCCGGGCTGCGCCGTATCGGCATCGCCCTGGATGTTGACGTTGACGCGAGTACCGCTGTCGCAGTTCAGGCCTATACTGACTGGCTTCGACACCGTACTGCTGCCGGGAGCGGTAAAATCAGTCGTCATCCAGTCACCCAGATTGATATTCACGCTGGTCTGGTTCAGCGTGCAGGCCAGCTGCTGGACCTGGCCGCCGACCAGGGTGCCGAAAAAGCCCTCATAGCCACTGTAGGTTCGCGAAAAGAGCTTCCCGGTCGTTACGGTTCCTGAGGTGATCGGACCCGTTTTATAGAGCTCGACCATTGCCCCGCTACCTGCAATATTTACGGATGAACCAGAAACAGAAATGGTATCAGTGTAGGGCGGATTTTCGAAAGGCGTTGATGGATCTGCGGTCAGATAGACTTTTATACCGACGCCCGGTATGCCAGTCTGGTAGACATGTTCAAGTACACCGCTCGGGTCACGTAGCAGACTCGCCGTGAGGGTATAGGACGGAGATGTACAAGTGATAATCGCCGCGCCTTCTTGAGTGGAATTCAGTCGCTGTGAATAGATCATTGTGCCAACCGGAACATCACGCTGAACGGTGATGCTGCCAAGGTTAATGTTATCCCAATGCGTTGACCCAGCACCGGGTGTCTTGTCGCAGGAAGCTTTGCTAAAAAAGCTGACCGGAAGGAGACACAAAATGAGCAATGGCAGGGCGATTTTTTTGATCTGCATAATTTACCTGTACTTATATTAGCGTAGACAGTTGGATGTCATTTGCTGAATACCTGTGGAAGGATTTTCCGTTTCACTTAACGTTATCTGCGCCGTGCAGCGCTGATCCCTGTCACTCCCCCACTGTGCGGTCACCGTGTCGCCGTTGTTGACGCCGCTGAGATACACTTCGCCTTTATCGCCGACGATGCCACTGTTCTGCGCGATGCCATTCACTGCCACCGGTGTGCCGAACGGCAGAAGCGTGCCATTACGGGAGAGCGTGAGTAAAATACGTGAGCCAATATGGGTCGTGTACGCCGACAGGACCACGGCACCCGCTGTTGGTACCACCTGCTGGACGCTATCTGTGATATCGACGTCATCGTTCAGGCTGTCTGGTTCGAGCGTAATACGGTTGCGTTTATAGGGCGAAAGCCAGGGCACCACTGTGTATCCGCGCCAGTCGGTGCTGATGCCGGTATTATTTTCCACTCGGGTTCCGGCGGCTCCCGGGGCTTTGATGAGGGCGATTGCGGCCATATCGCCGCCAACAGGCTGACCCAGCGTCACCCCCCAGCGGTGAGCAAAGAGCGACCCCTGAAGGCCATAGTTGATTTGTTGATTGTCGGGGCTGAAGGTATAGCCAGCATTCACTTCACCATAGCTGCCTTTATAGTCGGCGGTGGCATTACCACTGTTATCGCCACCGTGATTCTGACCGCTGGTTGACACGCTCCAGGAGAGGTTTTGTTGTTCCAGCGCGGTGCCACTTAACCCGGTCTGATAGCTGGAGTCGCCATGTTTATTGCTGGTGTAACTTGCGGTGGCATAGGAACCGGGC
Source organism: Pantoea sp. sgz302252 (assembly GCF_047713085.1). Taxonomy (NCBI): domain Bacteria; kingdom Pseudomonadati; phylum Pseudomonadota; class Gammaproteobacteria; order Enterobacterales; family Erwiniaceae; genus Pantoea; species Pantoea sp. sgz302252. Next base: position 18,405 of record NZ_JBLFJW010000042.1, on the reverse strand, counting down.
AGCCAGCGTTCCAGAGGAATACTGATATTCAGCGCAAGCTGCTGATCGCTACCTCGCGTAGAATCCACATTGCCGGTATAACTCCAGGAGAGTGTCCAGTTGACGTTCCATGCGTTCTGGTTGTAGCTGATCGTTGCATTACGTTCGTAACCGTCAACGCCCCAGTAATCCTGCTGATAGCCGGAAAGCGACAGCGAGCCACCGGTACCGCCAGCAATATTCTGAGTAAAAACAGTCTGCACTTTGCTGCGCTTGTTGTAGCGGGTATAGGTGGACTCGCTATCGTCATCATCACTTTCACGTAGTGCCTGGTAATCTGCCGCTTCTCCGAAGGTATAAAACCCGGAGGTGGAGTAGCGATAACCTGCCAGCGTGATAGTTGAATCTGTACTCTCGATATCTTTGGAATACTGAAAACGCACAGATTGTCCCGACTTGTTGCCCGTATAGAGTTCACTCCATGCCTGGGTGAGGTCAAAAGAGACAGAGCCTAAATCACCGAGTCCCAACCCCAGCCCGGCAGCAAGGTTACGATAATGTTCCGCCTGCTGTGTTCCGCCATACACCGTAACGCCATTATTCAGACCATAGAGTCCGGTTGTCTGGATAAATTTGGGCTCGTCGCCATCTGTCGTTGAGCTACGGTATTTGCCTGCGGTCAGGGCATACTTGAGCCTGCCTTCGCGCTGCATAATCGGAACGCTGGAAAAAGGCTGGGTAAATGATCTTTCGGTACCGTCAGCTTCGCGAATGGTAACCTGGAGATCGCCACTGGCAGATGTGGGATAGAGATCGCTAATGGCGAATGCTCCCGGTGGAACGTAACTTTGGTAGATAGCCGTACCGTTCTGGCGGATGGTTACCTGAGCATTCGACTGCGCAATACCGCGTACTACCGGAGCGAATCCGCGCAGGCTGTCCGGCAGCATGTTGTCATCTGATGCAACCTGCAGGCCACGGAACTGTACGCTGTCAAAAATATCGGAAGGCGTGAAGCTGTCGCCTGCAATAAATTGCCCCCTGACAGCTTTAATATCGTGTTGTAACCAGGTGTTGATAGCGTCCCATTTGTTTTGGGCGGTTGCATTGTTGTCAGAATGGTTATAGTTCCAGGTACTGTAATTGCGTAAACGCCAGCCGCCTATGTTCATTCCGCTACGCAAGCTGAGGAAATAATTATCGGTCCGGACCTTGTCATTGTTATTATCCTGTGTATTGCTGGCCCCGGTGAAGGCATAGCTGGTGAAAACGGCAGGAATACCATCATCCCATAAGGCCGGATCTACCGCGCCCTGAGCGGTGGTATTCATTAAGGCCTGAGGAATCGTTATATTGAGTTGCTGCTGCGAAAAATCAAAGTCAACAGTGGCTTTTTCAATGTATTTTTCTAATGGAAAGAGGATTTCACCCGGTGATATTTTCTGTAATGCAGGAATTGCTGCCGTATTAATATTAAGAGATTGCAACATCTCAAGTGTGAGTTCCGGCTCCAGTGTTCCCTGCTCTGTTTTACGGAAGAGCAGATCCCTTGAGTCTGTTTCGTTACCATTTAGCCAGACGGTAACGCGATAGTTTCCGGGGGATTGCCCACCTTCGCGGGTAAACTGAGATAAATCAACAGGTAAATTTCCAGGATTGTCTACTTCAAGGGCATGAACATTAAAAGTCTCTTCACTGTAAGAGTATGGCGAATGTACTGCAATAAGTAACGCATATGGGAATATGTGGCTCCTTAACGTGATGTGGAATTTTTTCTTTGCATATCTTTTCACTATTTAGTCTCATCCTGGTAATAAAAGTGATTTATTTAAGTTGAGCAGTTAGTGCCTCACTGTTACCGCCAAAACGATTAATGAACTGCCAACTGACCTGATTTCCGGTCACATTCTCTGGCAGGTTATAGCGAGCACTTCCGAGAGGGGGAACCATAATATCGGTAGTGTCAATAGTGTGACCATCGATTTTTAAACTATAAAAACTAATATAGTAGGGGGTAGGGTTATTTACCTCAACAGTATTGTCTTTACGCCTGAAATCAACTTGTTGCCATTCATTCTCTTTTATTTTTTCGAGACCTGGTGGGCGATAAAATAATTTAATACGTGTTTTAATCGAAAGCTGGAGGACGTTTTTAGCCTGAGTATCTGATGCCGGAATAGATTTGACGTTCATCCAGAATACGGATTCTTTATTTTGCGGTAACGGTTTACCATTGTAGATTATTCGAATGAGGTTATCTTTGCCTTTATCCAGGCGAAATAATGGCGGTGTAACAATAAACGGCACCTCAGTGCTATTATTTTCATCACCTTTTGAACCTTTATTATCTACCCAGCCTTGAATCAGGTAGGCGATGTTGTCCGGGTTGCGTACAGACAATGATGTTTCTTTTTTACTGCCATCGTAAATGATTCTGGTACCGCCGACAATAACACCTGCGTAGGTTTTTGAACCTAACAGGAGCAGGCCACCTATGAGAGTTGATAATATAATTTTGCAATGCATGAGTTTTATTTTTCTTTGGTTAAAATGTTAAGGTAGTGATAAGGAGAACACTACCTGCTAACCTACTTAATATTATTGGTAATTCAGCGTGAACTGAGAAGTACCGTTTGCAATCCCTGGCGTAACCGTTGCTGTTGTTGAGACATAGCGGGCAACAAAATTAAGGATCGCAGTATTATCTGCACTATTTACCGGAAACACAGCTGACGCAGTTTGTAAAGGAATTATGGTGCCGGTCGCATCGGCAATTTCAATACCTACCCCACTAGCGGCAGTGCCGGGAGCGGCTACCGGATCCAGTTTAAGTAATGACGGATTAGTAGCATTTGCATTTCCGTCATATTTTATGGTGACGCCAGTTGCGGATTCAGGACAGCTACTTAACGTAATTTTATAGGCTGTTGGCGATGATTTTGCACCTGAAGAACTGAATGAGGTTGCAGCAACTTTACCAAGATTTACGTTCAGGTTCTGAGATGCGCTGTCAACCTGACACGCGTCAGCAATAATTTCCCCCGTGAAGTTAACTGTACCATCCGTCGCCTGAGTAATAGTAGGTACCGAAAGTCCGGTAGCGGCCAGAACGAGCAGGGTTCTGAGGGGAAATATATTTATTTTCATGTAAATCAACCTTCTCTTATAATGACATTAAAAAAATACAGCTTAAATAAATTAATCTGTTGGCTAAAATATAAATTGGTTTTTGCAATTGAACAAACGTCAATAGTGGATATAATCCTGCCTTTGTATTCAAAAACCTGCCTTTTATGCTTTTGTTGTTTTTTTTTGTAACGTTACCGCGGTTGCCGTCCAAAAATGGAATTTTTGATAAGAGTATTCCTGGTTTGATGTTGTGATGTTATTATTGACTTTGTTAAGAAATTAATGTTTATTTTATATTATTTTAAACAGATGCCGGGATGTTCTCTCTTCATCACAATGCATTGTCATCTTTGTCCGGGGGATTCTGAATGTGAATGATATATTTTTTGATAGCAAAAGGCCTGAAAAGCCATTTGGTTCTTTTCGTAGATTAATGCTGGTGTTGAGGAGTCATGCTATTCACAGAGAATTATTAGGGAATTGCATTGTAAAGACAAATGATAACGAGCCCAGTGAAAGATTTATACACATGATACCTCACGGCTATTGCACCCTTCACCGTCACCTTGATGATTTACAAGTTTTCTCTGTACAGCCACCGATTATTTTAGGGATTTCCTCACTGGTTCATAATAAAGAGTATTTTTATTTGCGTACTCTTGGTCCATGTGATTGTTATTCATTGCTGAGTGATGACGCCATCAAGATTATTAATGAAAATTATATGTGGAAGGATGTGGCAAAAATACTGGCTTTCTTTACGGAGCTTTGGGCTGCGCGTGATGCAGTGCTGACCGGAGTAAATGCTTATACATCAATAAGAGAGCATATTAAAGAGTATATGGAACAGCCAGCTTTACTCAGGTATGAAATTACTACTGCGGAGTTTGTTAAACAGCGGACGGGGCTTTCACGGAGTATGATCCTTAAAGTGATATCTGAGTTACGGAAAGGAGGGTACATTGATGTTATAAAAGGACGCGTCACAGAAATTTATAAACTTCCTGAGCGTTGGTGATTTGTTCGGTAGAAATGTGTCAGTTTTGTTTTTGCTCATGTAGTTACAAAAAATAGGCTATTCTCTTTCTTTGTGACTACGCATTAATGTTGTTTTCCTCACGAGATTAAAATCAGCGTTAACTCGCCTCCGTTCTGCCATTACATACCCCAGAACCTCGCTTAGTCTGGTCTCCATTATCTGTGAGTAAGATCAGTTGTTATCTCGCTATTTATACGCCATTCATTTCCAGTCACTCCGCCAGTTTTATCTTATGACCTGCAGGCAGATCTTCGGGATTACGAAGAAGCAACTCTCCGCTGTATTGATCTTTTAGTCAGGGGCAAAGACCGCACATCCTGTGCTTTTGCGTTTTGTTGTAAATCATTATCATTTGCGTTAATGATAACGACCAACTTTTGCAGAGGCTGACCGATGACGACCCCTAAACAGAAATACCCGCAGCGAGTCCGTAACGAGCTGCGGTTCCGTGAACTGACGGTTCTTCGCGTAGAACGTGTCAGCGCGGCATTCCAGCGCATTGTGCTGGGCGGTGAGGCGCTGGAAGGCTTCACCTCCCCAGGATTTGACGATCACACCAAACTCTTTTTCCCGGAACCAGGTAGCCATTTCGCACCGCCGACGATGACCGATGAAGGCATCGTGTGGGCAGAAGGCGTGCGCCCGGTATCGCGCGATTACACTCCGCTGTTCGATGCGCAGCGTAACGAACTGACGTATGACTTTTTCATTCACGAAGGCGGTGTTGCAAGCCAGTGGGCGATGAATGCCAAAGCAGGCGATAAGTTGACGATTGGCGGCCCACGCGGATCGCTGGTGGTGCCAGAAGATTACGCCTGGCAGCTTTATGTTGCGGATGAGTCAGGCATGCCCGCGCTGTTGCGCCGATTTAAAGCGTTGCGCGAGTTGCCTGTGCGCCCGCAGGTGAAAGCCATTGTGACGGTGGCAGATGCCAGCTATCAGGATTACCTGGCAGATTGCGGCTTCGGGATTGACTGGGTTATCGGTCACAGCAAGGAAGCCGTCGCGGAGAAACTGAAAGCGGTGACGGTGCCGGAAGAAGACTATTTCCTGTGGCTAACCGGAGAAGGCGCAGTGGTGAAAGCGCTGCTGGATAACTGCATTTCTGACGCTATCGACCCGCAGTTAGTGCGTTCTCAGGCTTACTGGCATCAAAAGTGATTGTGCCAGCCCCTCTCCCTAACCCTCTCCCGCGGGGAGAGGGGACCGTCAGGAGCGACCTTGCTTTCTCCCTCTCCCTTTGGGAGAGGGCAGGGGAGAGGGGTCACTCAAATACTCAAGCCACCTCGTCAAACCCGGCATCGACAATTTGCCTCTCAAGCGTATAAATCGTATTTCGCATCGCTTTTTCCTGCTGCTGGAAATACCCTTCCGGGTCGCGAAGCGTCGTCACCAGTTGCCATGAGCCTTCTTTCTCCAGACTACCAAGCTCTTCATTGAGTGCCTGAATTTGCTGGCGAATTTCAGCAATGCGCCGCGTTAAACGTTCCAGATCGTTCAGCCTAACGCTTGCCATCATCGGCTTTTGGCCCTGCATCAGTTTCCCGAGGATCATCTTTACGCTGGCGAGGTCGCTGCGCTGGCGTGCCTGATTCAACTGCACCATCAGCGAGGTGGCTTCTGCTTTCAGTTCATCCTCCACCAGATCCGGATGGCAGAGTTTGCTCGCCTGCCGCCACAAGCGTTTTAATTCCTGACGTTCTGACTCCGCCAGCCGCTGCTGTGCCTGCTGGTGGCGCTGGGCTTCCTGATGGCGCTGCCGACAGGATTCATAATCCGCGTCGGCTTTTCGGGCTGACTCTTCGGTGACGGGTTCGCTGCGATCGCCCTCGCGCAGCTGCTTGCGCAGTATCTTCTCGGCCAGCACTTTGCGCAGACGCAGGATCTCCGTCATCAGCGGCCCGAGGCGTGTCATGTAGAGATCGTTAAACTCATCCAGCCGCTGAATGCGTGAGTTGCGGCGATCGATGAGATCCCGCAGTTCGCTTTCCAGGGTTTTCAGTTCGAGCTTATTCGCGGCGATGCGAGGATCTTGCCAGGCCGTCAGCGCGCGCTGGTTTTGCAGCCAGGCGAGAATAGCCGTTATGGCCTCGGCATAATGCTTTTGTTCCAGCGCCTGAACAATGCCCTTCAGACCGTCATCCAGGCTCTCTTTTTTGAGCTGCACCAGTTGGCTGTGGATGATGTCGTCATCTTCCAGCTCAATCGCATTCTTAATGATTTCCAGCCGTTTGATCGGTTTGTTCATGGCGTGCTTATTGGGTTTCCGGTTCGGCGGGATGGCTGGCAGATTATCACTGGCTGAAAAGGGATGCCAGCCATCCACAGGCAATTGAAAGAATGTAAAATAAAGCATAGCTAATAAAAAATCATGAAATTTTAATTAAAGTTAAATTTTGGGGTTTATATTTTTTGTTATTCAGCAGAAAGCATTATGCCATTTAATTTCAGGCTATGCTAAATCTGATGTTCATTGATGCGGCATGGCATCTTTTCAACACACAGATTATTCAATAGCAGCCTAATTCATTTCACGGGGGGTCTATGTCATATAAAGAGGATTTTGGCCTGGCCATTGGTCAGCCTGTGGGTCAGGGAAGTACGATCCTTTTTTCCGGCGATATGGATTGCAGCGCTCGGGAGATAGACGGGCCGATACTCGACTATTTTGAGGCGATACAGCAAACCATTGGTTCAGCTTTTGCGATCGGTGCCTATGGCAGCGGCGCTGTGCTGTCAAAGTTATTAGCGGAAAAGCAGATCTCCGTGCCGAGCGGCTTTCCTGGCACGCAGGCGTTTTTTACAGCAACAAATGGGCGTTGCGACAGGTCCCGCCGGAACAATGACACCTTTGATTATGCAGAAAATCACGCTGAATATAATAGCCATTCGGATATCGTCGTTGAGGTTCGTGATAATGTGGTACGGGTGATGGGGGGATGTTGGCGATACTGTCTCTTTTGGTGTCGGACTTCAGGAATATCAACTCGACAATAATGGCTTTATTAAAGAAAGGCAGGGTGTTATCGCATTATTGAAAAACCGGGCCGATCAGGTTTAATCACGGGGGAGTCAGGTATGGGTAAAGATGCAGAGGGTTATTATTTTCCGGATCCAGATCCGCAGGGGATTATCGAACCCTACAGGGAAGCCGAAGCACCGCCGGATGACAACACGTTTGAGATTGCTCTGGTGATGGCAGGCGCTATCTCTGCGGGCTGCTATACCGCGGGAGTGCTGGATTTTTTGTTTGAAGCGCTGGATGCCTGGGAAAACGAGAAACTGAAACCAGACTCATCCATCCCCCGACATAAGGTGCGCGTTCGGGTTATCGCCGGCGCTTCCGCAGGCAGCATGAACGCCGCCATTGCCGCAGGGGCGCTTCGCTATAAATATCCCCCTCTTCGACCCGGAATGGACCCTGGCTTACTGAATAATCCGTTTTATTCAGGTTGGGTGAAAGATATCGACATCAATAAGCTGCTTACCGTTGACGATCTTGAGCAGAGTGGTGTCGTGAAATCGTTGCTAAATTGCGATGTCCTGCAGGCTATCACCAACAAAGCGCTGGATTATAGCGCTGAAGTGACAGAGAGAGCCTGGCTGCACGAGCGCGTTCGCTATATTTTCACTCAGACTAGCCTGCAAGGGATCCCCTATTTTTTCCCGATTACCGGAAATAGCACAGCAGGCCAGGCGATGACGCTGCATAAAACCTGGTCCAGTTTTTCTGTTGGCTATCAGGCGAATAAACCGATTAAAAGGAGACCGGATGATGTCGTGCTGGATCCTTCGTTTGTGAAAAAAACCGCCATTGCCAGTTGGGTCGAACTGGGCAATGCCGCGCTGGCATCCGGGGCATTTCCGCTGGCGCTGGCTCCCCGCTATGAAAAACGAAATCCGCAGACGTTGAGCTATCGTTTTGTTACCACGACGGCGCCAGAGAGCAATGAGGTGAAAATTCGGCAACTCTTTCCCGAGTGGGATAGCCATCCTCCCGTCCCATTATCAGTGAACGAATATATTGTGGACGGGGGCGTGATGGACAATGAACCGATGGAGCTGGCGCGTAAAGAGATGGCGGGGCTAGCGTGCAGCAACCCTCGTGATGGGATTAGCGCCCGTAGGGCGGTGATAATGATCGATCCTTTTCCTCAGTCGGCAAAGTCCGGCAGAGAGGAGCCGCCTGCGCCTTTCACGATCCTGAACAGCATTACCGGGCTTTTTTCGGCCGCCTTTGAGCAACTCAGATTTAACCCTGATGATTTAGCGCTGGCAATGGACGAAAAGGTCTACAGTCGCTATCTGATTGCGCCGGTTCGTTCAGAAGATGGAAACCGCAGAGAGCCAGATAATACGGCCATTGCCAGCGGATCGCTCGGCGGCTTCGGCGGGTTTCTGAGTGAGGAGTATCGCCATCATGACTACACGCTGGGGCGCAGGAATTGCCAGCAGTTTTTACGGGAGTACTTCTCGCTGCCACAGGGTAATCGTCTGTTCCTTGCCGGCGATCGGCATGTCCCAACCGGCAAGGGAGAATATCCGCTGATCCCACTCGCGGCGAGTGTCCAGCCGCAGGAGCCTTTGCCTGCCTGGCCAACTGCCCCGGTGGATTTGGAGCAGCTGACAGAGCGTATCGATAAGCGGCTGAAGTGCATAGTTCGTACCTTTTCAAAGACATATAAAGCATCTGTTTTGATGAGCGGCATGCTCCGGTTTGTCATTGTACCGATACTCAGGCGTCCGCTTATTGGCCAGATAAAAGCGTATATCAGTAAAGATCTGGATAAAAAACAGCTCCCCTGGTTTTAATCTCCGCGCACCGGGGCTGATACTTCCGGTGCGCCTTTTCCAGACACTTCTTTACAGCAAGCCAGCCCAACTGCCGTTAAGATAAGCCTCGAAAATGACCGAGGCTTTTATGATCGCAAAACAACGCAAAGCTTTTCTGCTCGTTGCTCTGGCATGTCTGGTGGTGCTTGTCTGCACCGCCCAGCGCATGGCGGGGCTGCATGCGTTGGTCATGAATTCCCCTGCGTTAACCCAGTCCGTGCAGCAAACTGTCGACAGCGACGCACCCGTCACCCCTTGTGAACTCAGCGCCAAATCGCTGCTGGCTTCGCCACCGGTGATGTTTGAAGGCGCGTTGTTTGCCGTCGCATTGCTGATGGCTGTGCTTTCGGTTGTCCCTCAGCGTTTCGAACGGCGCTGGCCGCCGCGCGACATCTCGCCACCCCGATTAAGGGTGCATCTGCGATTATGCGTCTTCCGTGAGTGAGTAATGCCTGTTAGTTCAGGTTAATTAATCATTTACGGAGAAAATCTATGCGTATTTTTTTCAGGCAGCTTGTGCTCTGCCTGCTCTGGCTATGGCTGCCTGTCAGCCAGGCTGCCGACAGCGGCTGGCTGCGTGCCGCCGATAACAGTCATGCCAGCGTCCGGCTTCGGGCGCAGACTCAGCCAGACGGCGAGGCTCGCGTGCTGCTGGACGTCGCCCTGCAAAAGGGCTGGAAAACCTACTGGCGATCGCCGGGTGAGGGCGGCATTGCGCCTGCCATCAAATGGTCATCACCTGTAGAAATGGACTGGCGCTGGCCCGCTCCACAGCGTTTTGACGTGGCAGGCATTTCGACTCAGGGCTATCACGGTAACGTCGCTTTCCCGATAACCCTGCGCGGCAACCTGCCTGAAAAACTGCAGGGCTTGCTGACGCTTTCCACCTGCAGCAACGTTTGCATCCTCACCGATTACCCGTTCACCCTGGATTTGAAAGTTCCCGCCGACAAAGAGTTTGGCTACGACTTCACCCGCGCGATGGGCACGCTGCCGTTAAAAAGCGGCCTGACATCGCATCTTGAAGCGGGTTATCAGACAGGAAAACTCACGGTTACCGCCACGCGCGAAGCAGGCTGGCAGCAGCCAGAGCTGTTTATCGACACGCTCGCAGACACCGATTTCGGCAAACCAACCTATAAAATCAGCGGCGATACGCTGACCGCCACTGTGCCAGTGAGCGACGGCTGGGGCGAAACCGCGCCCGATTTACGTGGGAAAACGCTTTCGGTAGTGCTGAGCGACGAAGGGCAGGCGCAGGAAAGCCAGCTCGCCGTCGGGCAAGCGGCGGCGAGTGCAGAGGCATTATCGCTGTGGTGGGTGCTGCTGATGGCGCTGGCGGGCGGGCTGATCCTCAACGTCATGCCGTGCGTATTGCCCGTGCTGGCGATGAAGCTCGGCAGCATTGTGCAGGTGCAATCGACCGATCGCCGCCACGTTCGCCAGCAGTTTGTGGCCTCCAGCATCGGGATTGTCACCTCGTTCCTGGCGCTGGCGCTGATGATGACGCTGCTGCGGCTCAGCAATCAGGCGCTCGGCTGGGGCATTCAGTTCCAGAACCCGTGGTTTATCGCGGTGATGGCGCTGGTGATGGTGCTGTTCAGCGCCAGCCTGCTCGGCCTGTTTGAAATCCGCCTCTCCTCTGGTGTTTCGACGTTCCTCGCCACTCGCGGCGGCAACACGCTGGCCGGGCATTTCTGGCAGGGCGCATTTGCCACACTATTGGCAACACCTTGCACCGCGCCGTTTCTGGGGACGGCGGTTTCCGTCGCGCTGGTCGCGCCTCTGCCGTTGTTATGGGGTCTTTTCTTCGCCATGGGGATCGGCATGAGCCTGCCGTGGATTTTCATCGCCATCTGGCCGGGGCTGGCGCTGAAAATGCCAAAACCAGGCCGCTGGATGAACGTCGTCAGAGCCATCCTCGGGCTGATGATGCTCGGTTCCGCGCTGTGGCTGGGCAGCCTGCTGAAAACGCATATCGGCTTTATCCCAACGTTTGCCGTGCTTGCTCTGGTGGCCGTTATTCTGCTGGTTTCGATTGCATGGCGCTGGGGAAAACGTATCGCGATGGGCAGCACGTTTGCGACCGTGCTCGTCCTCGTGGCGACATTCCTGCTGATGCGCCCGGACAGTAAAGGCATCGTGGAAGATCGCGTGAACTGGCAACCGTTGAGCGAGCAGGCGATAACCGCTGCGCTGGCGGACAACAAACGCGTCTTCATCGACGTGACCGCCGACTGGTGCGTGACCTGCAAAGCCAATAAGTACAACGTCCTGCTGCGCGATGACGTACAGGAAGCGCTGACCGCCCCGGATGTGGTTGCCCTTCGCGGCGACTGGAGCCGCCCATCGGACACCATCAGCCAGTTTCTTCGCACCCGCCAAAGCGTGGCGGTGCCGTTCAATCAAATTTACGGGCCAGAACTGAAGCAGGGCCTGGTATTGCCGCCGCTGCTCAGCACCGATGACGTGCTGCAAACCCTCAATCAGGCCAAAGGACAACACTAATGCGCATCATCACTCTGATTTTCTTATTCTGCCTTTCCACCTTCAGCATGGCGGCCGAACCGCAGTTACAGGACTTGCTGTTCAACGACCCGAACACCCCGGCGATGGGGGCGAAAAAGCCGCGTCTGACGCTGGTGTCGTTCACCGATTACAACTGCCCGTACTGCAAACAGTTCGACCCGGAGCTGGAGAAAATCGTCCACAAATACCCGGACGTGCGGCTGGTGGTCAAACTGCTGCCGTTCCGCAGTGAAAGCTCTGCCGCGTCGGCAAGGATCGCTCTCACCGCATGGCGCGAACAGCCAGAGCAGTTCTGGGCGCTGCATCAGCGCCTGATGTCGAAGAAGGGCTATCACGATGACGCGTCGATCCTCGCCGCGCAGCAAAAGACCAACACGGCGAACATCAAGCCGGACGGGCAAAGCGGTGAAACGCTGCAAATGAACCTGATCCTCTCGCAGGTGCTGGGCGTGCAGGGCACACCCGCTACGCTGGTCGGCAAAACGATGGTGCCGGGAGCGATCCCTTACGAAGACCTGGAGGCGCTGGTGAAAGAAGAGCTGGCGAAAGCCGATGCGAGCTAAGCTGAAGCGCTGGCTGCGCGAAGGCATTGTGCTGCTGCTGATTGCGGCAGCCGTGATGCTGGTGATGGATCAGTTTCGTAAACCGACGCTGCCGGCGACGTTTGTCAGTGCGCCATTGCAAACCATCGATGGTGAAACCGTCGACCTGGCCGCGATGAGCCAGGAACGCCCGTTGCTGGTGTACGTGTGGGCAACGTGGTGCGCAGTGTGTCGCTACACCACGCCAGCGGTGGCGAACATCGCGGAAGAGGGCGGTAACGTGATGAGCGTCGCCCTGCGATCCGGCGACGATGCCACGCTGACGCAATGGCTGACACGCAAGAAGTACGCGCTGCCCGTCGTCAACGACGAGCAAGGCACGCTCTCCCGCCAGTGGCAAATTCAGGTCACGCCCACGCTGGTGGTGATTTCAAAAGGCGAAGTGAAGTCTGTCACCACCGGCTTCACCAGCGGCTGGGGAATGAAACTGCGGCTGTGGTGGGCAGGGGTTTAGTGGTTTTACAGTAATGAGATGAACAAGCCACCTGGGAGGGTGGCTTTGTTTTTGGGGAGGGGGCGGTATCAGCAAGCAACAAAAAAATGTCAGTAAGTAATTGATTTTAATTGGGTGGTAGACTTGACTGGTATTGGCTCAGTAATTCTGTCCAGTTAAAGATAATTCACATAGTTGGCCGAATCTGCATATCCCAGAATTCTATAACCAGTTGAAGTTTCAATTCCTGGTAGATGAATAGCTCGAAGAATTTCTCCAATAGAACATTCGAATCTCCCCGGTCTAGTTCTTACAAATTAACACACTTATGTATGCAGCAAAGCCCGCTTCTGGCGCAAAGTGGCTATTCAGTTAGTTTAATTTTTTGTGTCTAGACTCATAGGGTGAACAATGAAATTTTTGCTGAATATACTCAAGTAGAATGCGAAAAGAAATTCAGATCAGATGGAGTTATGCACACAGGAAAGACATCTTTCAGGATGCTGGCAAAAATTACCGAGCAAGCATATCCAGCCAGTCTGGATTCTCAATTTTACCAGAATAGGGAAGCATCGCATGATTAATTAGCTCAAAGAACTCTGACTCCTTCATCCGAACGGCTTCGCTTGTACCAGGTCCTTCCCATTCATCAAAGAGATGCCAGTAAAGCGATTTTAGGGTATCGACCACCGCCGAAAAAATCTTTACGTCAGGTTCAAGCCAATGACATACCAGAAAATACATCTTCTGTTCTGCATCATGGATGGATGCACACTGGGAAAGTTGACTCATAAATATCTTGATCCAGACCAATGCTGCAGTTTTTAGCGATGGTAGATCTATACGCTGTTCTGCCATGTACCGTGACACATATAATTCAACCTCGGTCCGCTCAGGTTGATTATCAAACCCCAGTGAAGCGAGAATTAAAAGAGTCTCCGAATCATTTCCTTTGGTGATTTGATCTTCAGCCCATGCAATGATCTGGCCGTCCAGATCGTTGCGGAGAAAGTGATATTTCCGCGAAAAAACAAGCAGTCCGAGCAGGTCATTGAGTGTGTATAACGATGGCATCTGATATTCTCTTTCCTGTATTGATTACATGAACCCTGGCAATTTAACCTTCATTTTACCTTAACTATTGAAATATGTACTATTAAGTATAGTGGCATGCCGATTTGGGTCACATAAGAAGAAATGTGAAATATCTGCTCATGGCACGAGGCGGACAGGCTGTGTAGCCATCAGGCCAACTGCGAACGACGAGCGGACAACGGCAACTAACTCTTAGAGCGTAGCCGTTTAGATTGAGAAGCGATTGATTTAGTTGACTTAAGAAAAACTCTTGAGTAACACTAATATAAAACATGCCAAATATGGAGGAACGCATGAAACAATTATTTATTAAACTATTATTAAGCGTTGGGTTATTCATGGCTGGAGATGTTTTGGCGAATACGCCGGAACAAGTCGTTATCTCTTTCCAAAGGGATTATAAGTCATGGAATGATCAGTCATTCCAGTTTCACGGAGAGAAAGATGCCATGCTCCTGGCACAGAAGGGTTGGAATGAGCTTCTGAGTAAATATACAAAACCTGGTTTTCAGGGCGAGCCTATAGCTTTTGGTTCTGAATCTAGCCACGACCCTGAGCAAGAAAAAATCTTATCAACTCAGATTACTGGAGGAACAGCGATTGTTATGACAAAATTATCAAAGCAGTACTATTCCCCAATTTATGAATATCAATTGTTCAAAGAAAAGGATACTTGGTTCTTATCTCAGATCTTTTTAGTTGATGACGATGGAAAATACCCAAGCTTGTAATGAAAGTGTTCACCATAAGTTACATACTGTGTTGATAGTAACGTTCATAATGGCATGAGGCTGTCAACCGATAGACTGAATAACCACAGTTAAGGTAGTTATCTTTTCGGCTGGCAGATTACCTTAGACTTCAGTTCATGGCACGAAGCTGTTTAGCTCTACGCCAAAGCTGTCTCAATTCAAATTTGAGCTAATTCATTTATCTTTTTGTTCCAGTGAGTTACTCAGTTCTGGCTGTTGCCGACTTTTTTCCTTCAGTCTGCACATCAGCAGGTTGTTCCCACTTTTAACCGTGACGTCCTTGCCGTAGGGCAGGGGATTATTACCGCCCTGAATACAAAAACGATTTAAATTAGCATCTAATATGCAACGCTGCATAAAGTAAAACGATTTCCTGAAGCAGCCTCGCATTTTTGAACATTGCTCATTTATAAAGGACTGTACTTTTACTCAGTACGGTATAATGAGCGAAGGCAAAGAAACATCAGACAGCAACAGGAAATTAACGAAATTATAAGTACAGATTATTAAAGAGCGCGGCATGAAAGTGCGACTAACACTTCCATACCGCTGACCACAAACAACTTTCAAGGAGTTGATCATGGCTGACAAAAATCATAAGCCAGAAGTAACTATTGCCAAAACAGTTTCTGAAACTTCGGCTAATATTTCAGAAAAGCACGATCCAGTACGCAAATATGACCGTTACGGCGTGCAAAACAAAGTCATCTGCAGAGCGAAATCGGCTCCCGATACAGACAAAAATAACGGTATCTCTAAACCGCTACGCCGCATGAGCGTCAGTTACGTCAGCATTCGCCACTACGACCGCAAGACAAACAGAACCAAATGCTACACCCGAAATGCCAGCCTGCGCCTGAACGGCATCTGGATGGAAGAAGCCGGGTTTACCTCCGGAACGCCGCTGGATGTGCGCGTAATGCCGGGTTGCCTGGTCATTACTACTCGCCCGACTGAAACGCCATTGATGACAGTGCTGAACAAAACCACGCAACTACCACAGAAAGAACAGCAAGAAGTGATGATGTTTTTGCAGGGGGTTGTGGCTAAGGTGGCGCTTGAGGGGGTTTGAGTCAGCTAAGTGATCCCGCCCGGCATGGGCGGGGAGCTGAATAAATAATGGCCGAAATGAATAGCATCAATAATATTAGAGAGCCTGATACCATGCTTTTTTGGCATGACCCCATCTCCAGGAATCAGTCTTTAATCCTCAGAGGGATTAATGTACGAATGTTTTTTTAACCCTAACTGAAACCCTAAAGTAAGGGACCCATATTAGTGCTGTTATCAAATTTCTAAAGATAGGAACAAGTTCATTGTACCCAATTGTGATGCCAGGGATCAGTCGATACAGTAAGTATGTATTCACTGACATTGTCACAATTATCAATATTAGAAATAACATATATACCTTCGGTAAAGATTTTTTCTTTCTTAAAAATAATGATAGTGTGAAAATAGTGAACATAAACATTGCCAGATAAGTGAAAAGAGACGAAATAAAAAATATCTTAGCCTCTGGTATTATATGCCAATAGCTTTCAACTAAAACCTTGAATGCTTGTGTCATTGCAAATAAATAGGATATTGCTGTTATTATTAACCCTAAAAGCGGTAAGTAGAGAAACCCTCCTATTTTTCTAAATTGTTTTTCTTCACACTCAGGGCAAAATTCCGCGTACTGAGGTATTTCCTTTCCGCATTTAATACATCCCCATTCCATATTAGCTCCTTAGATTATAATTTATGAAAGTCCACTATGTTTTTATTTATATAAGCCACACTCTGTTACCTTTAAACCATTTCGCGGATGGCGGTCACTATGATCGCCATTCCAGCAGAACCAAATGCTACACCTGAAGTGCCACGGGATCGAGGAAGCCGTGTTTACTACTGACACGCCGCTGGATGTTCGGGTGATGCCGGGGCATCTGGCCTAAAAGCTCCCGTCTGGTAAGGGCAGGAGCTTCTTTGTTTCAATTTGAAGTGGCTATTGCATCCAGAGTCTGACCTATTTTCTCATGCAACAATGCGACATCATCTCGTGTTGCTCCGATTCTGGTATCAAATTCTGCTACAGATATACCATTACAGATTTCATTGAGAGCCGAATTTAATATCCATAGCTCATCTTCTGTAAATCTTAGATCTGCTTGTTGTTTAATCACCGCTAATAATTCCATGAATCACCTCAAATCATCAAATCAAGTACGTTAAATTGTTAACCAAAGTCCTATTGCTTATCTATTTTATTGATTTTCAATATGTCATTTCTAAGCTCATCGTCAATTTCCGAACAATTTATTTGATTGATGATAATTTTGATTTGAGTATAGAGATTATGGTTATTTTTTAGTATCTCTGGTTTTATGGTTGCTACTGCCGCTATGACCTCGCCGTCATAATATTCTCCTGCGAGAGGATCTTGAGTCAGCACATCTAGTACTCTAGGTAGTAACTGAGTAACACAAAGATCTTGGCGGATAGCGCGACAAAGATCTTCTATGGATAGTTTGTCTAATGGTATGTCAACTATCGTTTCGAACCATTGCTCAAGCGATGATTGCTGACCGTTATTGATGTTTCCTATTAGTTTACGGAAGGTAACCATATCCCATGACCTTTAGTATTGTTACAATTATTCAGGGTGCTGTGGCGAAGGTTGCCCTTGAAGCAAACTGAACGAGAAAAGATCCCACCTGGCAAGGGCAGGATTTCAACTATATTTTTGGATTTGACGGTGGGGGACTTTTATTCTTACGCTCGTCTATTTTCGCAAAGATCCATGAACCAATTGCAGCAGCAAAACCTGCAATGCAACTCATTATAAACGTCTTATATATGTCATCATAATCGATACTAAATGATTTTGTGTACATATAAGTTATCGCGTACCGAATAGCAATGCCCAATATAAAAAAGCATGCAATGCCATAAATCACACTGAGGATTAATTTAGATAAAATTATTATACTTTTCATAATGTAACCTAATGGGCTGCATCTTATGCAGTCGATAGAGGGGACCCTGTCAAAAGATGCAGTCTTCACAGTTACCCTATTGCCCAAAGTTTCTCCAGGCAATGGCATGCTTTTGAGATTCACTACCGAGTTTTTTCTCAATTCTTCTCCATAGTTCATCATTTCCATTTGATGCATTTACAATCGACTCGACCAAACCGGTAGCTACAGCGGTAGCCAAATCATCATCATTGGATAACATACCATCTTCTACATGTTGGAATAGCAGTTCTCTTTCGGTGTCGCTAAGTTCATCAAACTGATTTGCAAGGGCTTTGCCTATGCTGGCAAATAATAAGATTAGTGGTGCTTCTTCAGGTGACCAATATTCCAAACATATATTGACTGCATTTTTTATATACTCTGACTTTTCAGTGAATACTCTTATATAGTTAGTTGTTGAATTTTTCATCACTTACCCTTCAGCGTATTTTGCATGTCTTTAAGAACGTTTTCCGCAGCAGCTTTATCACTTGTCGAAGCTTGTGGATTTTTATTTAACCAATCCTGCAAGGCTTTTGAGTAAGTTTCTGCTTTCTCAATATGCTCTCTACCACCAACTTTTTTGCCAGTTGCTAATTCTTACCTAACCGCATCGGTGATCTTACCCAGCAATAGTGGACACGGCACTAAGTGAGTAAACTCTTAACCCAGAGGTGACTCATGACTAAACCATCAGCAACGAAAAACAAGCCCCGTAAACAACACTCGCCTGCCTTTCGTGACGAAGCGCTTAAGCTTGCTCAACGTATTGGCGTGGCCGCAGCAGCGCGCGAACTCGGCCTGTATGAATCTCAGCTCTATGCCTGGCGCAGCAAGCAACAGCAGAGCCTGTCCGCTTGCGAACGTGAGCAGGAACTCGCGACCGAAAATGCCCGACTCAAGCGCCAATTGGCCGAACGAGATGAAGAGCTGGCCATTCTCCAAAAGGCCGCGACATACTTCGCGAAGCGCCTGAAATGAAGTATGTCTTTATCGAAAAACATCAGGCTGA
>NZ_JBLFJW010000041.1:0-33319 GCF_047713085.1 Pantoea sp. sgz302252 | reverse complement strand
CATTTTTATTACCACCACGACCACCACGGCAATCTGACAGAGAAAGACGAACGGGCCATCCGCAAATTCGGCAGCCACACACACCATTATCGGTACGACCTGCAGCACCGGCTGGTGGAGTATCAACAGAGGCAAAATGGCTATATCCACATAAAAAGCCGCTACCGTTACGACCCGGCGGGCAGACGCATCAGCAAACAGGTGTGGAAGGCGACAGTATTCCACGACGGCAGCTGCAGCCAGCCGGAACTGAAGCAGACGGTGTGGTACGGCTGGGACGGCGACCGCCTGACCACCACGGAAACGGAAGGCACCCGCGTCCAGACAATTTATCTGCCGGGCAGCTTCACGCCACTGCTGCGCATCGAAACACCGGCTGCGGAGCTGAGAAAAGCGGCCCGCCGCACGCTGGCGGAAAAGCTGCAACAGGAAGGCAGCGTGACGCTGCCGCCGGAACTGACCTCGCTGCTGGACAGGCTTGAACTGGAAATTCAGCAGAACGGCGTCAGCGAGGACATCCGCCAGTGGCTGGCAGGCTGTGGGCTGACGGTGGAGCAGATGGCCGGGCAGATGGAGCCTGTTTATATTCCGGATCGGAAAATTCATCTGTACCACTGCGACCACCGCGGACTGCCGCTGGCGTTAATCAACATGGACGGCAGCCTCGCCTGGCAGGCGGAATATGACGAATGGGGCAATCTGCTGCACGAGGATAATCCACAAAACCTGCAACAGCTTATCCGTCTGCCGGGCCAGCAGTCCGATGAAGAAACCGGGCTGTATTACAACCGCCACCGTTACTACGACCCGATGCAGGGCCGGTATATTACTCAGGACCCGATTGGGCTGCGGGGTGGGTGGAATTTGTATGCGTATCCGTTGGCTCCAGTTATGGGGATAGATCCGTTAGGGCTTGATGCAGGCTTTGGAAGTCTAATGGGGGATGGTGGAGCAAAATATGCGGCCAATGTCATGTCAATGGATGTCTCTATGTCTCAAAGCGGGGCATCACCTCAAGATATATCAAACGTTAACAAAAACATATGCATTGGGAGCAATAGTTGGAACCCTGGTAATCAATACATAAAGGGAATTGTATTCGGCTCGTCCGCTATTGGTATTGGCGGGCTTGGTGTGGGTGGGGCAATTGAGGGCGGGATAATGAATGGAGTGCGTAAAATGTCTTTGGGGTGTGCAAAAAATGTTGGGAAGACTGTAGTTGGAAAAAATTTGCAAAATCAGAAGTCTGACCTGAAATTGATAATTAGTGAATGTGTTAAAGGGGCCGTCGACTCAGGGCTTGATGAATTTGGTGGGTTCGCTTTTGATACATCCATTGAAAATTTACCATGATTAGATTTCAACTTATTGTGTTTTAAGCAAAGGATAGGTGTATGAGATCTTTAATTATAATTGCTGTTTTTATGGTTTTTTTTAATGTTAATCCAATACTATCAAAAGAAATTGATTTGTTTACTGACTTAAATGAATACGATGCGGTAGTTCAAGATTTTTACAAAAATTACAACAGCGATAAAGTAGGGCTTTTATATCAGAAGCTACTCTCTCGAACCGGTAAGAAACTCAGTGAAGAGGTGGTTTTGAACAATGTGAGAGAAAGGAAAAAAAATCTGGGGAAACTGATTAAAACCAAATTTCTATCTAGCTATCATGCTTCACCTGACTTACATTATCTTTTTTATCAGGCCAATTATGAGCACTCCACTGCGGTTGAGTTTTTTTGCCTTACTCATGACTCATTAACAGGGGAGCTAAAAATTACTGTTGACCAGATAGATACCGTTAATCAGATGAGAAACGAAGGCGAAGTTGATGAAAGAGTTAGCCAGGCTAAGATGAAAATTGATGAATTTAGAAAATTATATAATCGAGGGCAGTATGAGGGCTTTTACCAACGTGTTGATTTTGGCTCTGAAAATTACACTCTTCCGAAAGATAAATTTGTATCGATAATGACTGAACAGAAGGAAAGTTTGGGGCGATATGTCAACGCTAAATTACTATTTAGCAGAAGCAAAAATAATGGTGTGATATTGACCTATTTAAGTCAGTATGAAAAATATGCAGTTGTTGAACTATGGGGGTTTGTTAGAGACTCAACTGCTGATGAGTTTAAATTGAGAGTATATGAATTTTATTAAGAATGGAGTAACACTGATAGGAGTTCAATGAGAGGATATTATTTTGGTAATGAGAAGTTGAATAGGGTTTTAAGACCTGACGGGCATCCGTGGGGGTATGGTTGTGGTGATGCCAAAACAGATATATAATTGTCCAGCCTTTATTGAGTAGACTGCACGGAGTTAACCCGGGCGACCTGATTCAACACCTCCGATTTCTTTGGCAACTACAGGACGAAAAAATCGGGCTGTATTACAACCGCCACCGTTACTATGACCCGATGCAGGGGCGGTATATCACCCAGGATCCGATTGGGTTACGGGGTGGGTGGAATGCTTATGGGTATCCGTTGGATCCTGTAAGAGATGTGGATCCTTTGGGGCTATTTGATCCTATTAATTTTGGCGATGGATTTAATCGTTATTGCCAGGGGGTAAATTCAGCCGCAACCCAACTACCTGCAGAAGAGGCACATGAAGCAATACATAATATGGAAACAATGCATAATGCATATAATCCGCTATCTGAATATGTTTTGGGGTTATCCGTTGGGGCAGCCGTTGTTGGAATGACAGGTGCAGGTTTAACTGCCGCTTCGGTTGCGAAAAGAAGCGAGGCATGTATAGAAGAGGTAACGAAATCAATTATAGTTGAAGGGGAAAGAAATCCAAATAATCTTTTGTTGAGCTGTACAAAAAGTTTTATAAATGAAGGATTTTCAAGTTTGCAGGGTAAGGTATCGGATTATCTTATTGACATTCTGTATAACTATGAGCCAAAGCAATAGGATTGGGTATGCGTAAAATGATCAAGGTGTCTTTTGTGTTTTTAATAGTGGGTGTCTTTTTTATTTTTTTTCAAAGTAAACATGAGGTGATTAAATATTCAAATGAAAAATCAAGCTATGGCGGCTACAAGACTTTGTCTGAATTGCAATCTGCTGCAAAAAGTGGAATTGTAGAAGCGCAAACAGATCTCGGCATAGCATATGAAAGAGGAGTTATTGTACAGAAAAATTACAAGGAGGCTGCCTATTGGTATAGCCAGGCATCAATGAAAGGATATGCGCAGGCGCAATATGATCTCGGAGTGGCATATGAAAATGGGCGAGGTCTTCACATGGATTTTCAAAAGGCAATGATGTGGTATGAAAAGGCAGCCAGGCAAGGATTACCAAATGCCCAGGTGAATCTTGCTATGCTTTATATATATGGACAAGGAACATCGATAAATTATGAGAAAGCCGAGTATTGGCTGAAACAAGCAGCAGGAAAAAATGACACGGTAGCCATGAACAATATCGCGAATATGTATAGCCGGGGGATAGGTGTTCCTCAGAATTATACAGAGGCAGTGAGGTGGTATAGGAAAGCTGTGCATTTAGGATCCATGAGAGCAAAGAATTCACTCGCTTTACTTTATGAACACGGTCTTGGGACTCTTCCGAAGGACAAGAAAATAGCACTGTCGTTGATTAAGTCATCTGCTTGTCAAGGGTATGCAGTAGCACAAAATAATCTCGGAAGGCTATATTCAGATAAAGATGATGTAATCGCTTATGCATGGTTCTCTGTAGCATCTTCAAATGGTCTGGCCGATGCGAAAGATTCGATGAATAGAATTGCAGGGATACTTAACGAAGAACAACGTCTGCAAGCAGAAAATATCGCTAATAAATATATCGAAAAATACCCTTCGCCAAGAGAGGCAAATGACACTTATAAATCCGGTAGTGAATGCAAATACCAGGAATAAAGAGGCTGTAATGTTTTCAAAATGGATTGTAATCCCGTTGCTACTAATCGCTATTACCGCGTCAGTGTGGTTTTGTTATGGAGACAAAAGGTATTCTAATTATCATTTAACCCCATTAGCCAGTTTCCCTGACTCGATAGAGGGCCTAAAACGAACCTGGTTTTATTGTGAACGATGCCTTAAAGGTGGGCGGTGTGATGCTGAAGATATAACTCAGTGCAAAGCTGTCACGCTCCCGGAGAAAAATGAAGCTCTAAATATTGCGGCAGGAAGGGCTAACATTGAAGCGGTTACTTTTCTGGTTGAAGTTGCTAAAGCTGATGTAGATTTCAAATCCAAAGATCATCAGGAAACCCCATTAATGGCTGCTGCTTATTATGGAACGAAAAATCATGAGAAGATTGCCACTTTTTTGCTTTCGCACGGCGCTAATATTAATGCTGTGAGTAATACCCCTCCAATAGAAACAGCCCTACTAACAGCCATCTGGAAAAACCACCTTGAATTTACGAGATTTTTACTTAAAAACGGTGCAGATCCATCAGTAACATCTAAAGGGAAAAGAGATGGTGATGCTTGTATAACGGCTATTGTTTATCATCGTCCAGATTTCTTTCCTGTAATTCCAGCGTGTTGCAGTTTCATAAAGAATAATCCGGAGAGAGTGAAAGGAATGAAATACGAGTGTCCACAATAAAATGCTAATATCGGGATACCTGAGGCTTATCTGGTATAAGGAAGCAACGGAACGTAGCAACTGCCACGACTATGACGCTGCTCCGATGGGAAGCCGCTACGCAACACTGACGCACACCGCGAACCTTCACTCTCAAGCATGCCGAGCCGAAGCCAATAATGCCCCAACCAGCATAAACAACGACCCAAAGACTTTATTCAGGGCCTTCATCTGACGAGGCCCTTTGATCCAGCCCGCAATGCGCTGCGCCAGCGTCGCATAGCCAATCATCACGATGATATCTACCACAATGGTTGTCACCCCGAGCACCACGTACTGCATCACCTGCGGCTGATGCGGCATGATGAACTGTGGGAACAGTGCCGCCAAAAAGACGATGCTTTTCGGGTTGGTCAGATTCACAAACACCGCCCGTTTAAACAGGTGCCCTCGTGACTGCGTTTTGGCGACGGTATTGAGATCGATAGCGCCCGCGGCGCGCCACTGCTGAATGCCGAGCCAGATAAGATAGGCGGCACCGGCCCACTTCAGCACTTCAAACGCCATTACTGACCGAGAAAACAACGTTCCCAGCCCGACACCGACCAGCACGATGTGAATACCCAATCCGGTTTGCAGTCCGGCAATCGACGCGGCTGCCCCACGATAGCCGTGATTGATGGATGTGGTCATGGTGTTGATAGCCCCGGAACCCGGAGAAAGGCTGAGGATAATCGACGTCAGCAGATAAGCGAACCACCATTCAAAGGTCATCAGAAACTCCCTGAGGGATCATTTTTATGCCACAATACCGTATAAAGCAGGTGTTGTAAGTCACGTCACTGAAAATACGATCTTCCGCGGTTAGCAGGGGTGGATACCCGATGTTTCAGCAACAAATGGACTGGAAAACAAGAGAAAACGCGTATGCTGCTTTCACCATGGGGCCACTGAATGATTTCTGGCGTCAGCGTGAAGAAGCAGAGTTTACAGGCGTAGACGGTGTTCCGGTACGCTTTGTCCGCTTTCGTGCAGAGAAAAACGATCGGGTGATTGTGGTTTGCCCGGGGCGCATCGAAAGCTATGTGAAGTACGCCGAACTGGCGTATGACCTGTTCTACAGCGGTTTCGACGTGCTGATTATTGATCATCGCGGGCAGGGGCTTTCCGGGCGACTGCTCGACGACAGCCACCGTGGGCACGTGGTGAATTTCAGCGATTATGTCGACGACCTGAATGCCTTCTGGCAGCAGGAAGTCGCTCCCGGACCGTGGCGCAAGCGTTACATTCTTGGGCACTCGATGGGCGGCGCGATTTCCACGCTGCTGCTGCAACGCCATCCTGGGCTGTGTGATGCGATAGCGCTTTGTGCGCCGATGTTCGGTATCATCATGCGTCTGCCTGACTGGATGGTGCGTCACATTCTCGATTTCGCCGAGGGCCATCGGCGTATTCGTGAAAGCTATGCGATGGGCACAGGACGCTGGCATGCACTGCCGTTCGGTCTCAATGTCCTGACTCACAGCCGTGAACGCTATCGCCGTAATCTGGGGTTTT
The DNA here is from genome assembly GCF_047713085.1 of Pantoea sp. sgz302252. Classification (NCBI taxonomy): domain Bacteria; kingdom Pseudomonadati; phylum Pseudomonadota; class Gammaproteobacteria; order Enterobacterales; family Erwiniaceae; genus Pantoea; species Pantoea sp. sgz302252. The sequence continues at coordinate 27,189 of NZ_JBLFJW010000041.1, read as the reverse complement.
ATGCGGATAATCCCTTCCTGCGTGTCGGCGGGCCAACGTACCATTGGGTGCGTGAAGGCGTGCTGGCTGGGGAGCAAATCCTGGCAGGTGCCACCGATGACAACACGCCGACGTTGCTCATTCAGGCGGAAGAAGAACGGGTCGTGGATAACCGCATGCACGACCGCTACTGTGAATTACGCGCCGCAGCGGGCAAGCCTTGTGAAGGTGACACCCCGCTTGTCATAGAAGGTGCTTATCATGAGATCCTTTTTGAAAAGGACGCTATGCGCTCAGTCGCGCTCACTGCCATCGTCGGCTTTTTTAACCGACATGATTAATCCGGCACTATGCCGCTCTTACCCAAAGGTTGAATCTTATTATGTACCAGGTTGTTGCGTCTGATTTGGATGGCACGTTACTCAATCCCGACCATCGTCTCTCCCCTTATGCAAAAGAAACACTGCAGCTGCTGACCGCCAAAGGGGTGAACTTCGTGTTCGCAACGGGCCGCCACCACATTGACGTTGGACAAATTCGCGACGGGCTTGGCATCAAGTCCTTCATGATCACCTCCAACGGCGCGCGCGTGCACGATACTGACGGCAATCTGGTGTTTGCGCATAACCTCGACCGCGATATCGCCGCCGACCTGTTCGGTGTGGTGAATAACAATCCGGATATCGTCACCAACGTTTACCGTGATGACGAATGGTTCATGAACCGTCACCGCCCGGAAGAGATGCGCTTCTTCAAAGAAGCCATCTTCAACTATTCGCTGTATGAGCCGGGCCTGCTGGAGCCAGAAGGCGTGAGCAAAGTGTTCTTCACCTCGCCAGGCCATGAAGTGCTGCTGCCGCTGGAGCAGGCGATTAATGCTCGCTGGGGCGATCGCGTGAACGTCAGTTTCTCAACGTTGACCTGTCTGGAAGTGATGGCGGGCGGCGTATCAAAAGGCCACGCGCTGGAAGCCGTTGCCAAAAAAATGGGTTACGGATTAGCAGATTGCATCGCCTTCGGCGACGGCATGAACGACGCTGAAATGCTCTCCATGGCGGGCAAAGGCTGCATCATGGAAAACGCCCATCAGCGCCTGAAAGATTTGCACCCTGAGCTGGAAGTGATTGGCACCAACGGCGATGACGCTGTACCGCACTACCTGCGCCGCCTGTATCTCAGTCAGGCGTAACGCGACTCGCGCCAATGCACAAAAGCCCTGCTGGTCAGGGTTTTGCTGTATAACCAGCCCTGCGCGTACAATGATCGCCTGGCTTCCTGAGAGAATTTCACTGTGGCATTACTGATTATCACCACCGTGCTGTGGGCGTTTTCCTTCAGCCTGATCGGCGAGTATCTGGCGGGCAGCGTCGACAGCTACTTTTCCGTGCTGATGCGTGTCGGCCTTGCCGCACTGGTTTTCCTGCCGTTCCTGCGGGCGCGCAACCAGTCGCTGCGTGTTTTGCTGATGTACATGCTGGTGGGCGCATTGCAGCTTGGCATCATGTATCTGCTGGCCTTCCGTGCTTATCTGTACCTGACGGTTTCTGAATTCCTGCTGTTCACCGTACTGACGCCGCTCTACATCACGTTGATTTACGATCTGATGAGCAAGCGACGCTTGCGCTGGGGCTATCTGCTGAGTGCCGGGCTGGCGGTGATTGGCGCGGCGATTATTCGCTACGACCATATCAGCCCGCACTTCTGGACGGGTTTGCTGCTGGTTCAGCTTTCCAATATCAGCTTTGCCATCGGGATGGTGGGGTATAAGCGCCTGATGGAAATCCACCCAATGCCGCAGCACAATGCGTTTGCCTGGTTCTACATGGGCGCGTTTCTGGTGGCGGTGGTGGCGTGGTTTATGCTCGGCAATCCGCAAAAGCTGCCGACCACCACGTTACAGTGGGGCATTCTGGTGTGGCTTGGCGTGGTGGCTTCCGGGCTGGGTTACTTCATGTGGAACTACGGTGCAACGCAGGTTGACGCCGGGACGCTCGGCATCATGAACAACATGCATGTGCCAGCCGGGCTGCTGGTGAATCTTGCCATCTGGCAACAGCAGCCGCACTGGCCGGGGTTTATCACAGGGGCGTTGGTGATTGTGGCTTCACTGTGGGTCCATCGCCAGTGGGTCGCTCCGCGTTCCGTACAAACGGCAAATGATCGCAAGCGTGGTTCCGCGCTGAGCGAATAAACGCTTCTGTGACTGGCTGACGCTGCTCGCCATCGCGCACAGCAGCGTACAGCCGGCTCCACAGGCCTTCACCCAGGGTTTTGGTTACCACCAGACCCTGGCGCTCAAAACTCTCCACCACCCAGTGTGGCAGGGCAGCGATGCCCATTCTGGCCGCCACCATCTGAATCAACAGCAGCGTGTTATCGACACTTTTCAGCGACGGGCTGACGCCAGCCGGTTGCAGGAAGTGCCGCCAGATATCCAGCCGTTGACGCTGCACCGGATAAATCAGCAAGGTTTCGCTGGCGATATCTTCCGGCGTTATACGCGCTCGCGCCGCTAGCGGATGTTCCGGAGCCAGCACCAGGCGCACTTCATAATCAAACATCGGCGAATAGTGCAGACCACTGCGCGGCAGAATGTCCGAAGTCAGCACAATATCCAGCTCGCCCTGCTGCAACGCAGGCTGCGGGTCGAACGTGACGCCGGATTTGAAATCCATCTCCACCTGCGGCCAGCTTGCGCGGAAGTTTTCCAGCGCAGGGGTCAGCCACTGAATACAGCTGTGACACTCAATGGCGATACGCAGCGTGGTTTGCTGCGGCTCATTGCACGCCTGTAAAGCACGGCTGATCTGCGGCAGCACCTGATTCGCCAGCTGCAACAGAATTTCGCCCTGCGGCGTAAACCGCAGCGGCTGGCTCTTCCGCACGAAAAGCCGAAAGCCAAGGCGCTGCTCCAGATCGCTGAACTGGTGAGAAAGCGCAGATTGCGTCTGGTGCAGCATCGCCGCCGCTGCCGCAAGCGAGCCGCTGTTCCGCAACGCTTGCAGCGTTTTCAGGTGTTTAATCTCGATCATGAAAGTCCTTCACTTCGGCATGAAAATGTTGCGCTTGTGGATCATACAGTAACCGCCAATTATGGATGTGTAAACATCTGGATGGCTAAAATTCGTCACCTTTCGAGCCACAGCGGCGTTGACTGCACTCACTCACCCCAGTCACTTACTTATGTAAGCTCCTGGGGATGAGTTCCCTTGCTGCCTTGCTGCGACTCGAAATCTATAGAATTTAAATTAGGAAGGGCAACACCATGACAATCAAGAACCACACCCTCGGATTTCCTCGCGTTGGCCTGCGCCGCGAGCTGAAAAAAGCACAAGAAAGCTACTGGGCGGGTAACGCCACCCGTGAAGAATTGCTGGCCGTCGGCCGCGAACTGCGCGCTCGTCACTGGCAACAGCAGAAAGATGCTGGAGTGGATTTGCTGCCGGTGGGCGACTTCGCCTGGTACGACCATGTTCTGACGACCAGCCTGCTGCTCGGCAACGTGCCGGCTCGTCATCAGAACAAAGATGGCTCGGTTGATATCGACACTCTGTTCCGCATTGGCCGTGGCCGTGCGCCAACGGGTGAGCCTGCGGCAGCGGCGGAAATGACCAAATGGTTTAACACCAACTATCACTACATGGTGCCGGAATTTACCCTGGGCCAGCAGTTCAAACTGACCTGGACGCAGCTGCTCGATGAAGTGGACGAAGCGCTGGCGCTGGGTCACAAAGTTAAACCTGTGCTGCTCGGCCCGGTAACTTATCTGTGGCTGGGGAAAGTGAAAGGTGAGCAATTTGACCGCCTGAGCCTGCTGAACGACATCCTGCCGGTTTACCAGCAGGTGCTGGCGGAACTGGCAAAACGTGGCGTGGAGTGGGTACAAATTGACGAACCGATCCTGGTCCTGGAACTGCCGCGCCCATGGCTCGACGCTTTCAAGCCTGCATACGATGCGCTGCAGGGTAAAACTAAACTGCTGCTGACCACCTATTTTGAAGGGGTCACCCCGAACCTGGACACCATCACCGCGCTGCCGGTTCAGGGCCTGCATGTGGATCTGGTCCATGGCAAAGATGACGTAGCGGAACTGCACCAGCGTCTGCCTGCTGACTGGCTGCTCTCCGCCGGGCTGGTCAACGGACGTAACGTCTGGCGTGCCGATCTGACCGAGAAACACGCACAAGTTAAAGATATCGTAGGTAAACGTGAATTGTGGGTAGCGTCGTCATGCTCGCTGCTGCACAGCCCAATCGATCTGAGTGTTGAAACGCGTCTTGATGCAGAAGTGAAGAGCTGGTTTGCCTTCGCCCTGCAAAAATGTGAAGAGCTGGCGCTGCTGCGTGATGCGCTGAACAGTGGCGACACCAAAGCGATTGCCGAATGGAGCGCGCCAATTCAGGCTCGTCGCCACTCAAGCCGTGTTCACAATGCTGCTGTCGAAAAACGTCTGGCGGCAATCACCGCGAAAGACAGCGAGCGTAATCGTCCTTATGCGGAACGCGCCGAGGCACAGCGTGCTCGCTTCCAGCTGCCTGCGTGGCCGACCACGACTATCGGTTCCTTCCCGCAGACCACTGAAATTCGCGGCCTGCGTCTGGACTTCAAAAAAGGTGCGCTGGATGCCAACAACTATCGCACCGGTATCGCCGAACACATCAAACAGGCGATTGTGGAGCAGGAACGCCTGGGTCTCGACGTGCTGGTTCACGGAGAAGCAGAACGTAACGACATGGTCGAATACTTCGGCGAGCACCTCGACGGCTTCGTCTTCACCCAAAATGGCTGGGTACAGAGCTATGGCTCGCGCTGCGTGAAGCCACCAGTGGTTATCGGCGACATCAGCCGCCCGGAAGCCATTACCGTAGAATGGGCGAAATACGCGCAGTCTCTGACCGACAAACCGGTGAAAGGCATGCTGACAGGCCCGGTGACCATTCTGTGCTGGTCTTTCCCGCGCGATGATGTGTCCCGCGAAACCATCGCCAAACAGATTGCCCTGGCGCTGCGTGATGAAGTAGCCGATCTGGAAGCCGCAGGTATCGGCATCATCCAGATTGACGAACCGGCCCTGCGTGAAGGTTTGCCACTGCGTCAAAGCGACTGGGAAGCGTATCTGGCCTGGGGCGTGGAAGCTTTCCGCATCAACGCCGCCGTGGCGAAAGATGAAACGCAGATCCACACCCACATGTGTTACTGCGAGTTCAACGACATCATGGATTCCATCGCCGCGCTGGATGCCGACGTGATCACCATTGAAACCTCACGTTCCGACATGGAGCTGCTGGAGTCGTTCGAAGAGTTCGATTACCCGAACGAAATCGGACCGGGCGTGTACGACATCCACTCCCCGAACGTGCCAAGCGTCGAATGGATTGAAGCCCTGCTGCAAAAAGCCGCACAGCGTATTCCGGCAGAGCGTCTGTGGGTGAACCCAGACTGTGGCCTGAAAACCCGTGGCTGGCCAGAAACCCGTGCCGCGCTGGCGAACATGGTGAAAGCCGCGCAGAACCTGCGTCAGGCTTAATCAAGTGATTGCCCGGCGGCACTGTGCTGGCCGGGCTTGCAACGATATGAAACCGTAGGCCCGGTAAGGCGTAAGCCGCCACCGGGCATTTTTAGATTCGCTCCAGTTTAAAACTAACGCCACAAGCATGAGCGTAACGGAGTAAGGTCTCGTAACTCATCTTTGTGGCGTTGCTTTCCATTTTCGAGATTGTGGGTGGCTTTATGCCCATTCGCGCGGCCACTTGTGCAGACGTTAAACCCGCGTCTACCCGCCAGCTTTTCAGCGTCTGCTGCAAGCGAGCCAGTTCTTCTTCGGCGTCCCACGCTTCGCGATAAGCGGGATCCTGCATGGCCTCATCATGAACCTGAGCAAGCGTTTTATATTTCATTCAGCATTTCCTCTAATCTGCGAAGAGCCAGGTCTGCTTCACCAGGCGGTGTCTTCCGGGTTTTTTTAATGAATATCCGCAGAACAAAAATTCGCTTTTTTGCCTGATAGACCCACAATCCGCGAGCGATATCGCAGCCTTCAGTTCGAAACTCAAAGAGACCATCGCCTAATGTTGTCTGCACAAGGACTTGTCAGCAATTAAAACCATGCTGTTGTGGGGCGTTTCTTTCGAAAGCTGAAACGTGCTCGCAAATATGGCTGCAACTCCTCTGTAACGCCCAAAAGGTCCGGAAACCGCCTTCTCCCCTGAAAGTGAACCTCGTAATGTGATGCCGTTGCGGTCAATCCCGTAACCGGGCGTAGGAACCCGAAGGCATTAGGAGGGCACAGGTTTTTCTGTGTTGCGTCGGCGCGCATCAAAGTAAACTCTACGGTGACGCTGATGGGGCAACCGAAAGGTTGGCCGATATCCTCCTGAGTCGGTATTCCTACCCCTGTCAGCGTCACCACCTGTGAGCGTAGGAACTCCAGTGGTGACTCCTCGAATGTATTTAGGAGGCTACCTTATGACCACCATCACCCCCCAAATCCTTTCCAAAACTTTCCAGCACCAAATTGAAGACGTTCTCGATGCGCCACTCTCAGGCTCAGCCGATCTCTTCACCGCTCTCGATCAGTGCGCGGCGTTCGTTTGCGTAATGGTGGAATGTCCGGATGATTATTATCGGCTGGCGTTATGCGGGCGACTGGCGCATGCGTTAACCGTGTTGCGTCAGCGATGCGCTGAAGATTTGCCCGAAAACTTAATCAGCCAGCTAACGGCGGAAACGGCGACGGTGTCTGAAATACCGGACTTTTGGCACGACACAGAATTGCTGCTGGATTACGCTGATGCGCTGATTTTGGCGCTGTCGGGAAAAACGCTGATGGATAAAAATAGTCAGGATCTGGTGGGGTTATTACACGATCTGGTCTTCTTGTTAGTCGATCAGCTTAAAATGCCGTTTATCACGCATTCCTGAATTGTGGTGCTACGCCCGGCACACTCGCCGGGCGGCCTGGCAAAATCTTACCCTTTCTTCCCGCCGTACTGCTTAAACCACGCCAGCATTCTTTCCCAGCCGTCTGTGGCTGACTCTTCGTGATAGCTCGGGCGATAGTCGGCGTTGAAAGCGTGCCCCGCTTCCGGGTAAACGATGATTTCGGCTTTGGCGTTGGCAGCGCGCAGGGCCTGGCGCATCGTTTCCACGCTCTCAAGTGAAATGCTTGTGTCTTGTCCGCCATACAGGCCAAGCACTGGCGCGGTGAGGTCGGTTGCTACATCGACCGGGTGTTTCGGTGAGTTCAGCGATTTTTCACCCACCAGTTTGCCGTACCACGCTACGGCAGCCTTTAGCTGCGGATTGTGCGCGGCATACAGCCAGGAAATGCGTCCTCCCCAACAGAAGCCGGTGACCAGCAGACGATTCGCATCGCCGCCATTTCGGGAAGCCCAGCTTGCGACGTGATCTAGGTCGGCCAGAACCTGTGCGTCCGGCACTTTGGATACCAGGCCGCTGAACAGGGTTGGGATATCGGCATAATCATTCGGGTCGCCCTGACGGAAATAGAGTTCCGGCGCAATCGCCAGATAGCCTTCGTTCGCCAGGCGGCGGCACAAATCGCGAATGTGTTCGTGCACGCCAAAAATTTCCTGCACCACAATCACCACCGGCAGCGGGCCATCGGTGCTTTTTGGGCGAGCGTGATACGCAGGCATGTTTTCGCCCTGCGAGGGAATAGAGGTTTCACCCGCGACGATGGCCGCATCAGATGTCAGTACAGCGGTTGAAGCGTGAGGAGCAGCCGCAGGTGCAAAGCCGGTCTTTTCAGTCATGGCATTCTCCGTACCAATAAATAGCGCAAAGGTAAATATAGTCCGAGGGTTAACAATTCACAGTGCCAGAAAACGGCTATCTTATGTGCAGTGGCGAATGTCGCCGCTTGTTAATGTGATGTGAATCACCTTTCAAAAGAAATTCAATGCAACCATTTTCATTCATAGTGATGAGTGTCACTAAAATCTATCAGCAGCTTCGGTAAAGTGCGTTTTTGCTTCTGCTGATAATTCTGCCCAGAGAGGAGTTTTACTATGTCTAAGTCTGATGTTTTTCATCTCGGTCTCACCAAAAGTGATCTGCAAGGGGCTACGCTCGCCATCGTCCCGGGCGATCCGGAGCGTGTGGAAAAGATCGCCGCGCTGATGGACAAGCCGGTCAAGCTGGCATCGCATCGTGAATTTACCTCCTGGCGTGCAGAGCTGGATGGAAAACCGGTTATCGTTTGCTCAACAGGTATCGGCGGCCCGTCAACGTCTATCGCAGTAGAAGAACTGGCTCAGCTCGGGATTCGTACTTTCCTGCGCGTGGGCACCACAGGCGCGATTCAGCCAAATATTAATGTTGGCGACGTGCTGGTCACGACTGCATCCGTACGTCTTGATGGCGCAAGCCTGCACTTTGCCCCGATGGAATATCCGGCAGTGGCTGACTTCGCCTGTACCACCGCGCTGGTTGAAGCGGCGAAAGCCGTTGGCGCAACCACTCACATCGGTGTCACCGCGTCTTCCGATACTTTCTATCCGGGTCAGGAACGCTATGACACCTTCTCTGGCCGTGTGGTTAGCCGCTACAAAGGCTCCATGGAAGAGTGGCAGTCAATGGGCGTGATGAACTACGAGATGGAATCCGCAACGCTGCTGACCATGTGTTCCAGCCAGGGCCTGCGCGCCGGGATGGTTGCCGGTGTTATCGTGAACCGTACTCAGCAAGAAATTCCGAATGCGGAAACCATGAAAAAGACCGAAAGCCATGCGGTGAAAATCGTGGTGGAAGCGGCTCGCCGCCTGCTGTAGTTTTTCCCTTTTCATTTCTTCGAGAAGCCTCGCAGTTTGCGGGGTTTTTTCTTTTCGGATCACAACATGCCCGGCGGCACTACGTTTGCCTGGCCTACAAAATCGACGGACACGGTTCCGGTTTTGTAGGTCGGGTCAGGCATCGCCGCCACCCGACACTATGTTGAGGCTTTTTGCGCACCGCCTCGCAGGAAATGCCTTTCCAACTGGACGTTTATACAGCACAATTCTATGTTGTGCCGGTAAGTCGTTGACGCAGGGGGAGCGATGGACATTTCAATTATCATCAGCGCAGTGGTCGCACTGTTGGTCGGGGGCATTTTTGGCTGGCTGGCCACCAAATCTCACGCTGACAGGCTGCGGGCGGATTTTCTGGAAGATCGTCACGATCTGGATATCGAACTCAGCGCGGCGAAACAGCAGCTGGCGCAGAACGCCCATTGGCGCGATGAATGCGAACTGCTGAACAATGAATTGCGCAGCCTGCGTGAAATTAACGCTTCCTTAGAAGCCGACCTGCGCGAAGTCACCACACGTCTGGAATCCACGCAACTGCATGCGGAAGATAAAATCCGTCAGATGGTGAACAGCGAGCAGCGCCTGAGCGAGCAGTTTGAAAACCTCGCCAACCGTATTTTCGAGCACAGTAATCGTCGGGTGGATGAGCAAAATCGTCAGAGCCTGCACGGCCTGCTAACTCCGCTGCGTGAGCAACTCGACGGCTTTCGTCGTCAGGTACAGGATAGCTTCGGCAAAGAAGCGCAGGAACGTCATACCCTGGCCCATGAAATTCGCAATCTCCAGCAGCTGAATGCGCAGATGGCGCAGGAAGCGGTTAACCTCACTAAAGCGCTGAAAGGTGACAACAAAACGCAGGGTAACTGGGGTGAAGTGGTGCTCACACGCGTGCTGGAAGCGTCCGGGCTGCGCGAAGGTTATGAGTATCAGACGCAGGTCAGTATCGAAACGGAAGCCCGTGCTCGCATGCAGCCGGATGTGATTGTTCGCCTGCCGCAGGGTAAAGACGTGGTGATCGACGCCAAAATGACGCTGGTGGCATACGAGCGTTATTTTAACGCCGATGATGACTACACCCGCGAAGCTGCGCTTCAGGAACATATTGCTTCCCTGCGTAACCACATTCGGCTGCTTGGGCGCAAAGATTATCAACAACTCCCTGGCCTACGTTCCCTCGATTATGTGCTGATGTTTATCCCGGTCGAGCCTGCTTTCCTTCTCGCTATCGACAGGCAGCCAGAACTGATCACCGAAGCGTTGAAAAACAACATCATGCTGGTGAGCCCCACCACGCTGCTTGTGGCGCTGCGAACTATCGCCAATCTCTGGCGATACGAACATCAAAGCCGCAACGCCCAGCAGATTGCTGACAGAGCGAGCCGCCTGTACGACAAAATGCGTTTGTTTGTGGATGATATGTCTGCCATCGGGCAAGGGCTTGATAAAGCACAGGACAACTACCGTCAGGCGATGAAAAAGCTGACGTCCGGGCGTGGGAATTTGCTGGCGCAAGCCGAGTCCTTCCGGGAATTGGGTGTTGAAGTGAAACGCGAGATTAATCCGGATTTAGTGGAACAGGCCACGGCGGAAGACAACATGCTTTCTGATGAGCAAACCGCTTTCAACGACAGTGAAGACAATTTGTTAGCCCCTGAAGCACCGTCGCAAAGTGAGCCGTTTCGCGTGTCTCAGGGCGGTTGAGGCATAGGGGAAACGCGCCCAATCTGTTACACTCCGGGGATTATTTTCTTCAAAGGCAGGCATTGAGATGGTTGAGGATTCACAAGAAACGACTCACTTTGGCTTCCAGACGGTCGCTAAATCGCAGAAAGAGGACATGGTGGCGCATGTATTCCATTCTGTTGCCGCTAAGTACGATGTTATGAACGATCTGATGTCGTTCGGTATTCATCGTTTGTGGAAGCGCTTCACCATCGATTGCAGCGGCGTGCGCCGTGGGCAGAAAGTGCTGGATCTGGCAGGTGGAACCGGCGACCTGACGGCGAAATTCTCCCGTCTGGTGGGCGAAACCGGCAGCGTTGTGCTGGCGGACATTAACGCCTCCATGCTGAAAATGGGCCGCGAAAAGCTGCGCAATATCGGCGTCATTGGCAATGTGGAATACGTTCAGGCCAATGCCGAAGCGCTGCCTTTCCCGGACAACACCTTTGACTGCATCACCATCTCTTTCGGCCTGCGTAACGTGACCGACAAAGACAAAGCGCTGCGCTCTATGTATCGCGTGCTGAAGCCAGGCGGACGCCTGCTGGTGCTGGAGTTCTCCAAACCGATTCTCGATCCGCTGAGCAAAGCTTACGACGCCTATTCCTTCCACGTGCTGCCGAAAGTCGGCGAAGTGGTGGCGAACGATAGCGAAAGCTATCGCTATCTGGCGGAGTCCATTCGCATGCACCCGGACCAGGAAACCCTGAAGGCGATGATGCAGGATGCAGGCTTTGAAAGCGTCGATTACTACAACCTGACAGCCGGTATTGTTGCGCTGCACCGCGGCTACAAGTTCTGACAGGAGAAGCCATGCCTTTTCAACCCTTAGTCACCGCGGGCATTGAAAGCGTCCTGAACACTTTTTTATGGCGCGATCGGGCGTTAAAACCCGCCCGTCAACGTCTGCTGGGCAAAGTGCTGCGCGTGGAGTTGAAAGAGTTCACTTCACCGCTGGTGCTGGCTTTCAGTGAACAACAAATTGACGTGCTGGGGGCATGGGAAGGCGAGGCGGATTGTACTGTAACCACCCGCATCGGCGTTCTGCCACAGTTGCGTAATCGCCAACAACTGACTTCGCTGATTCGCTCAGGCGATCTGGAAGTGCAGGGCGATTTGCAAGTGGTGCAGAATTTTGTCGCACTGGCTGATTTAGCCGAGTTCGATCCTGCCGAGCTGCTTGCGCCTTACACCGGCGATATCGCGGCTGAAGGGCTGAGCAAAGTGCTGCGCGGCGGGGCGAAGTTTCTTCAACGTGGCGTAAAGCGTCAGCAAAAATACGTCGCGGAAGTGATTACCGAAGAGTGGCGGGTTGCGCCGGGTCAGCTTGAAGTGGCCTGGTTTGCCGAAGAGAGCGCTGCCGTAGCGCGGGCTGTTGATGCCTTGAGCAAACGGCTGGAAAAACTGGAGGGGAAATGACGCCAGGGGAATTTCGGCGCCTGTATTTTATCATCCACACCTTTTTGAGTTACGGGCTTGATGAGCTCATTCCCAAAATGCGTATCACCCTGCCGCTGCGAATCTGGCGGCGGATGCTGTTCTGGATGCCAAACCGCCACAAAGACTTGCCTTTAGGTGAACGCCTGCGCCTGGCGTTGCAACATCTTGGTCCCGTGTGGATCAAATTTGGCCAGATGCTTTCCACTCGCCGTGACCTTTTCCCGCCACAGATTGCCGATCAGCTGGCGATGTTGCAGGACCGGGTTGCCCCCTTCGACGGCAAACTGGCGCAGGCGCAAATTGAAAAATCGATGGGGGATATTCCCGTCGAGAGTTGGTTTGATGATTTCCAGGTTGAGCCACTGGCCTCGGCGTCTATCGCTCAGGTTCACACTGCTCGCCTGAAAGAAAACGGCAAAGAAGTCGTTATCAAGGTTATCCGCCCGGACATCCTGCCGGTTATCAAAGCGGACATGAAACTGATTTACCGACTTGCGCGTTGGGTGCCTCGTTTGCTGCCCGACGGCCGCCGTCTGCGTCCGCAGGAAGTGGTGCGCGAGTATGAAAAAACGCTGCTTGATGAGCTGAATCTGCTGCGTGAAGCGGCAAACGCCATCCAGCTGCGCCGCAACTTTGAAGACAGCCCGATGCTGTACGTGCCGGAAGTGTATTCCGACTACTGCCGTGAAGACATGCTGGTGATGGAGCGTATTTACGGTATTCCGGTGTCTGATATCGAAATGCTGGAGAAGCAAAACACCAACATGAAACTGCTGGCCGAGCGTGGCGTGCAGGTCTTCTTTACTCAGGTGTTCCGCGACAGCTTCTTCCACGCCGACATGCATCCGGGCAACATTTTTGTGAGCTATGAGCATCCGGAAGATCCGAAGTATATCGGTATCGACTGCGGGATTGTCGGCTCGCTGAACAAAGACGATAAGCGCTATCTGGCTGAAAACTTTATCGCGTTCTTTAACCGCGATTACCGCAAAGTGGCTGAATTGCATGTGGATTCAGGCTGGGTGCCGCCTGACACCAATGTGGAAGAATTCGAATTCGCTATTCGCACCGTGTGCGAGCCCATTTTCGAAAAGCCGCTGGCGGAAATCTCCTTTGGTCACGTATTGTTGAACCTGTTCAATACTGCGCGCCGCTTCAATATGGAAGTGCAACCGCAGCTGGTTTTACTCCAGAAAACACTACTTTACGTTGAGGGGGTAGGACGGCAGCTCTATCCTCAGTTAGACTTATGGAAAACAGCGAAACCTTTCCTGGAGTCATGGCTCAAAGATCAGGTCGGACTGCCGGCGCTGGTGCGTGCGTTTAAAGAGAAAGCGCCGTTCTGGATCGAAAAAATGCCGGAAATGCCTGAACTGATTTACGACAGTTTGCGCCAGGGCAAAAGCCTTCAGCGAAGCATTGATAAAATCGCCCTCGAATTAGGAGCCCATCGTGTCCGTCAGGGGCAGTCTCGCTACCTGTTTGGCGTCGGGGCGGTGTTGATGCTGAGCGGCACGCTGTTGCTGATAACACGCCCTGATTTCGGGTTTTATCCTGCGGGGTTGATGGTCGCAGGTGTGGTCGCCTGGTTCTTTGGCTGGCGAAAAGGCCGCTGATTTTTGCTTCATTTATACGAAGGCGTGTAATTTACACGCCAAACACCGATGACTTAGCTCGTGCTACCACAGGACGAGAAGCAGTCATCAAAAAACAAGGAAAATCAATTTATTGATTTTCGGCTGATAACAACAAAGAAGGAAAAACCACGTTTTTTCCTTCTTTGTCAGCACTCAAGGCGTGTAACCTACACGTTAATGGATTCACTATCATCTGACACAGAGGAATACGTATGGGTGGTATCGGTACTTGGCAGTTATTGATCGTCGTGGTCATCGTGGTTCTGCTTTTCGGGACGAAAAAGCTGAGCTCGCTGGGATCTGACCTGGGGGCGTCTATCAAAGGCTTCAAGAAAGCCATGGGTGATGAAGACGACAAACAGGACAAGAAAGACGCTTCCGTACAGGACGCTGATTTTCCGCAGAAATCCCTGTCTGAAAATCAGGATGATGCGAAAAAAGACGACGCAAAACGCCACGATAAAGAGCAGGTGTAATTCGTGTTCGACATTGGTTTCAGTGAGCTGCTACTGGTGTTCATTATTGGCCTGATTGTTCTCGGGCCAAAACGTTTACCTGTGGCAGTAAAAACGGTGGTCGGCTGGATCAAGGCGATTCGCTCGCTGGCCACCACCGTGCAAAATGAACTGGCTCAGGAGCTGAAGCTTCAGGAGTTTCAGGACAGCCTGAAGAAGGTTGAGAAGGCGAGCCTGGGAAATCTGTCGCCTGAGTTAAAAGAGTCGATGGATGAACTGCGTGAAGCGGCGGAGTCCATGAAGCGTTCTTATACTCAGCATGATGCCGAGCGTGCCGGTGATGAAGCCAACACCCTCCTTAACCCGGTGGTGAAAGGCAGCGAAGAACAGCGTCAGGGCGTTACGCCTGTCACGGCAGAACATCAGGCCAGCGCTGAACCGCAGGCCCCTGAAGCGGTCGCAGAACCTGAGAAGAAACCGGAAGAAACCCCTGTTTCTGACGCGTCGGTTAAGGTGAAAGCTGCCGCGCCGGCTTCGGATCCCTCCCCAGCAAACAGCGATAAACCGTAATCATGGGCGTAGAAGAAACTCAACCGCTGATTTCGCATCTGATTGAGCTGCGTAAGCGACTCATCAACTGCATCATCGCGGTGTTCGTTATTTTTCTGGCGTTGGTCTATTTTGCCAACGACATTTACCAGCTGGTCTCTGCACCGCTGATCAAGCAGATGCCCGTTGGGGCGACGATGATCGCCACCGATGTGGCTTCGCCGTTCTTTACGCCAATCAAGCTGACCTTTATGGTCTCGGTCATTCTGTCAGCGCCGGTCATTCTTTATCAGGTGTGGGCTTTTATTGCTCCTGCGCTGTATAAGCACGAACGCCGTCTGGTGGTGCCACTGTTGGTATCCAGCACGCTGCTGTTCTATATCGGCATGGCCTTTGCTTACTTCGTGGTGTTCCCGCTGGCGTTTGGCTTCCTGACCCACACTGCGCCGATTGGCGTGCAGGTGTCGACGGATATCCGCAGCTACCTTGATTTCGTCATGGCGCTGTTTATGGCCTTCGGCGTGTCATTCGAAGTGCCCGTTGCGATTGTGCTGCTCTGCTGGGTGGGTGTGACCACACCGGACGATTTGCGTAAGAAGCGCCCGTACGTGCTGGTCGCCGCTTTCGTTATCGGCATGCTGTTGACGCCGCCGGATGTGTTCTCACAAACGCTGCTGGCCATCCCGATGTACTGTCTGTTTGAAGTTGGCGTGTTCTTTGCCCGCTTCTACACCGGCAAGCGCAGGTCGCGTGATGAAGATGCCGCGGCGGAAGAAGAAGCCGCCGAGAAAGCCGAAAAAGAAGAGTAATCCGCCGCCCGAAAGGGCGGTTTTACTGTGGGTATTTGTATGTTTGATATCGGTGTGAATCTCACCAGTTCTCAGTTTTCCCGTGACCGTGATGACGTTGTCGCGCGTGCATTTTCTGCAGGCATCAGCGGTATGCTGATAACCGGCACCAATCAGGCTGAAAGCGAAGAGGCACATAATCTTGCTCAACGTTATCCGCATTGCTGGTCCACGGCGGGCGTTCACCCCCACGACAGCAGTAGCTGGACACCTGAAGTGGCGGAGGCCATTCAACGGTTGGCGCAATTACCTGAAGTGGTGGCGGTGGGTGAATGTGGGCTGGACTTCAACCGTAATTTTTCCACACCGCAAGAACAGGAAGCCGCTTTTAGCGCCCAACTGGCGATAGCGGCAGGACTCAACATGCCTGTGTTTATGCACTGCCGTGAAGCACACGAACGTTTTATCGCCCTGCTGAAACCCTGGCTTGGCAAATTGCCAGGCGCAGTGCTTCACTGCTTTACCGGCACCCAGGATGAGCTGCGCGAGTGTCTTGAGCACGGCTTGTATATCGGCATAACGGGTTGGGTGTGCGATGAACGACGGGGGCTGGAATTGCGTGACATGCTGCCGCTGATCCCAGCAGAACGCCTGTTAGTTGAAACGGATGCACCGTGGTTGTTGCCACGCGATCTGTCGCCGAAACCCTTTTCGCGTCGCAACGAACCCGCGCATCTTACCCACATTCTGGAGCGCATTGCTCACTGGCGTGGGGAAGAGGTACAGACACTGTCAGCGATCACTGACAACAATGTCAACACGCTGTTCGGTATCGATTTTTAAGATCAGACTTTGCGGAAATCAGTGTTTTTAACGCTCTGAAGGATCTGCTTGTTCAGCAGATTAAGCAGCAGCATGGAGCGGGCTTCACCGTCAGGCTCGGCAAAAATAGCTTCTAAGCCTTCAAAAGCGCCTTCGGTGATCACCACGCTATCGCCAGCATACGGCGTATCAGGGTCGGTGACGCCTTCCGGCTTGTAAATGGAGAGCTGGTGAACCACCGCAGAAGGTACGATAGTCGGCTGTGAGCCAAAGCGAACGAAATGGCTGACGCCGCGAGTCGCATTAATGGTGGTGGTGTGAATCACTTCCGGATCGAACTCAACGAACATATAGTTGGGAAAAAGCGGTTCGTCTACCGTGGTGCGTTTACCGCGCACCATCTTTTCCAGCGCAATAGTTGGCGTCAGGCAGTTAACCGCCTGGCGTTGAAGATGTTCCTGGGCCCGCTGAAGTTGCCCACGTTTGCAGTACAGTAAATACCAGGCTTGCATAATCACTCTTTCCCGAAATTCTGCTGGAAAGCATAACAAAAGCCTGGCGTGATAGCGAAAGGGATTGTGGCTGCCCGGAAGCTTCACACTTCACGCTAATTTAACAAAACTACAGCATCCCGCCGCCGAACGCCGTATAATGAGGCGCTGACAAAGAGGCCATGACTGACCCCATGAAATACCATGATTTGCGCGATTTTCTGACATTACTCGAACAACAGGGTGAGCTTAAACGCATCACACTGCCCGTCGATCCTCACCTCGAAATCACTGAAATTGCCGATCGTACGCTGCGTGCGGGTGGCCCGGCGCTGCTGTTCGAAAACCCGAAAGGGTACGACATGCCTCTGCTGTGTAATCTGTTCGGCACGCCTAAGCGCGTGGCAATGGGGATGGGGCAGGAAGATGTCAGCGCGCTGCGTGAAGTGGGGAAACTGCTGGCCTTCCTGAAAGAGCCAGAACCGCCGAAAGGCTTCCGTGACCTCTTTGATAAGCTGCCGCAGTTCAAACAAGTGCTGAACATGCCGACCAAACGGCTGCGCAATGCACCTTGCCAGCAAAAAGTAATGCAGGGTGATGAAGTCGATCTCACCCGCATTCCGATCATGACCTGCTGGCCGGAAGATGCCGCCCCGCTGATCACCTGGGGCCTGACGGTCACTCGTGGCCCGCATAAAGAGCGCCAGAATCTGGGGATTTATCGTCAGCAGTTGATGGGCAAAAACAAGCTGATCATGCGCTGGCTGTCCCACCGTGGCGGTGCGCTGGATTTCCAGGAGTGGTGCGCGGCGCATCCTGGCGAACGCTTCCCTGTTTCTGTTGCGCTGGGCGCAGATCCTGCCACCATTCTTGGTGCAGTCACGCCAGTGCCGGATACGCTGTCTGAATACGCGTTTGCAGGCTTGCTGCGGGGCACGAAAACGGAAGTCGTCAAATGTCTTTCCAATGACCTCGAAGTGCCAGCCAGCGCGGAGATTGTGCTTGAAGGCTATATCGAAGCGGGCGAAATGGCACCGGAAGGGCCGTACGGCGACCATACCGGCTACTACAATGAAGTGGATAGCTTCCCGGTGTTCACCGTCACACATATCACTCAGCGCGAAGATGCGATTTACCATTCCACTTATACTGGTCGTCCACCGGATGAACCGGCTGTGTTAGGTGTGGCGCTGAATGAAGTCTTCGTGCCTATTCTGCAAAAGCAGTTCCCGGAGATTGTCGATTTCTATCTGCCGCCGGAAGGGTGCTCTTATCGCCTGGCGGTGGTGACCATGAAAAAGCAGTACGCCGGACACGCCAAACGCGTGATGATGGGCGTCTGGTCTTTCCTGCGTCAGTTTATGTACACCAAATTTGTGATTGTCTGCGACGATGACGTTAATGCCCGCGACTGGAATGACGTCATCTGGGCCATCACGACGCGTATGGACCCGGCCCGCGATACGGTGCTGGTAGAAAATACGCCGATTGATTATCTGGACTTTGCCTCGCCGGTTTCCGGTCTGGGGTCGAAAATGGGGCTGGATGCCACCAATAAATGGCCAGGCGAAACCCAGCGTGAATGGGGACGCCCGATCAAAAAAGATCCCGAAGTTATCGCGCGTGTTGACGCCATTTGGGATGAATTGGCCATCTTCAATGACGGCAAGGGTGCCTGAGCGCCGCCGTGTTTGCCTTATAGACCCGACAGAGGGAGCGCATGACAACCTTAAGCTGTAAAGTCACCTCGGTAGATGCCATTACCGACACGGTATACCGCGTTCGTTTAGAACCTGAAGCGGCGTTTTCCTTCCGCGCGGGTCAATACCTGATGGTGGTGATGGACGAGCGTGATAAGCGCCCCTTCTCCATGGCCTCCACGCCGGATGAACACGCGTTCATCGAGCTGCACATCGGGGCGTCTGAACTGAACCTGTACGCGATGGCGGTGATGGATCGCATCCTGAAAGAGCGCGAAGTGGTGGTGGATATTCCCCACGGCGAGGCCTGGCTGCGCGACGATGAAACGCGTCCGATGGTGCTGATTGCAGGCGGGACAGGGTTCTCGTATGTGCGTTCTATTCTGTTGACTGCACTGGCGAAAAATCCCGATCGCGAAATCGCTATTTACTGGGGCGGGCGCGAAGAGAAGCATTTATACGATCTGTCTGAGCTGGAAGCGCTGACCCTTACGCATCCAAATCTGCGGGTTGAGCCTGTCGTTGAGCAGCCGGAAGAAGGCTGGCGTGGGCGTTCTGGTACGGTGCTGACAGCGGTATTGCAGGATTACGGTACGCTGGCAGAACACGATATCTATATCGCTGGGCGTTTTGAAATGGCGAAAATTGCCCGTGACCTGTTCTGTAACGAACGTGGCGCACGTGAAGATCGCCTGTTTGGTGATGCGTTCGCATTTATTTAGTCTTTTCCCCCTCTCCCTGTGGGAGAGGGTCGGGGAGAGGGCATCAGGCCGCAGGAAGCAATAAATAAAAAACCCGCCCCTGACAGGCGGGAAGAACGGCAACTAAACAGTTTTAGTCTTCTATTGTAAGCCGGATAAGCATAGCGACATCCGGCTTTTCAACATTACCCGACGCAATGCCCGATGGCGCGTTGCTTATCGGGCCTACGTGACTTTCATCAGACTCGTTCAAATACTGTTGCGATCCCCTGACCCAGACCGATACACATGGTCGCCAGGCCAAACTGAGCGTCTTTGCGTTCCATCAGGTTGAGCAGCGTGGTGCTGATACGTGCACCCGAGCAACCCAGCGGATGACCCAGGGCGATCGCGCCGCCGTTGAGGTTGATCTTCTGGTCGATTTGCTCCATCAGGCCCAGATCTTTAATACACGGCAGGATCTGCGCGGCAAACGCTTCGTTCATTTCAAACAGATCGATATCACTGGTCGTCAGGCCGGCTTTTTTCAGCGCCAGTTTTGACGCCGGAACCGGACCGTAGCCCATGATTGACGGGTCGCACCCGACAACAGCCATCGAACGAATACGTGCACGAGGTTTCAGACCCAGTTCACGGGCACGGCTTTCGCTCATCACCAGCATTGCTGAAGCACCATCAGACAAGGCGGAAGAGGTTCCCGCCGTTACGGTGCCTGTTACCGGATCAAAAGCCGGACGGAGGGTCGACAGTGCTTCGACGGTGGTTTCCGGGCGGATCACTTCGTCATAATTGAACTGTTTCAGCACGCCATCAGCATCGTGTCCGCCGGTCGGGATGATTTCATTTTTGAAGGCACCGGATTGTGTGGCAGCCCAGGCGCGAGCATGAGAGCGTGCAGCGAACTGGTCCTGCATTTCACGGCTGATGCCATGCAAACGGGAAAGCATTTCTGCTGTCAGCCCCATCATGCCAGCGGCTTTCGCCACGTTGCGGCTCATGCCAGGGTGGAAATCAACGCCGTGGCTCATCGGCACGTGGCCCATGTGTTCAACGCCGCCAATCAGACACGCCTGTGCATCACCGGTCATGATCATGCGTGCCGCATCGTGCAATGCCTGCATGGAAGAACCGCACAGACGGTTCACTGTGACAGCGGGCACTGAATGGGGAATTTCAGCCAGTAACGCGGCGTTACGCGCAATGTTGAAGCCCTGTTCCAGCGTCTGCTGCACGCAGCCCCAGTAGATGTCGTCAAGCGCGGTTGGGTCGAGCGCCGGGTTACGCGACAGCAGGCTACGCATCAGGTGCGCCGAGAGATCCTCTGCACGCACGTTACGGAATGCGCCGCCTTTTGAACGGCCCATCGGGGTACGAATTGCATCGACAATGACAACCTGTTCCATTGTGACTCCTTAAGCCGTTTTCAGCTCACCCACCGGACGGGCAGGTTCAACCGGTGGATAATATGCTTCGTTATGACGCGCCTTGTTACGCAGGCCTTCCGGGACTTCGTACAACGGACCAAGCTGCTGATACTGTTGCGCCATGTCGAGGTATTTCGCGCTGCCGAGCGTATCCAGCCAGCGGAATGCGCCGCCGTGGAATGGAGGGAAGCCCAGACCATAAACCAGTGCCATATCGGCTTCTGCTGGCGTGGCGATAATGCCTTCTTCCAGGCAGCGCACCACTTCGTTGACCATTGGGATCATCATGCGGGCGATAATCTCCTCGTCGCTGAAGTCGCGTTTCGGCTGGCTGACTTCGGCAAGCAGAGCTTCCACCGCCGGGTCTTCTTCTTTCTTCGGCTTGCCTTTGCTGTCTTCTTTGTAGCGCCAGAAACCGAGGCCATTTTTCTGTCCATAGCGGTTAGCCTCGAACAGAGCATCGATAGCATCGCGGGAATCTTTCTGCATACGCTGAGGGAAGCCTGCCGCCATCACAGCCTGAGCGTGGTGCGCGGTGTCGATACCGACTACGTCCAGCAGATAAGCTGGGCCCATTGGCCAGCCGAAGACTTTTTCCATCACTTTATCGACTTTGTGGAAGTCAGCGCCGTCACGCAGCAACTGGCTGAAACCTGCGAAGTAAGGGAACAGCACGCGGTTGACGAAGAAGCCCGGACAGTCGTTGACCACAATGGGGGTTTTGCCCATTTTGCTGGCCCAGGCGACGACTTTGGCAATGGTCTCGTCGGACGTTTTCTCGCCGCGAATCACTTCAACCAGCGGCATGCGGTGAACCGGGTTAAAGAAGTGCATGCCGCAGAAGTTTTCCGGGCGCTTCAGCACGCTTGCCAGTTCGCCGATGGGAATAGTGGAGGTGTTGGAGGCCAGCACGGCATCTGCGCGAACTTTGTCTTCGGTTTCTGCCAGCACCGCTTTCTTCACTTTCGGGTTCTCAACAACAGCTTCAACCACCACATCAACACGCTCAAATCCGGCGTAGTCAAGGGTTGGGTGAATCGTCGAGATAACGCCTGCGAGTTTCAGGCCATTAATTTTTCCACGCTCAAGCTGCTTGTTCAGTAACTTGGCGGCTTCGTTCATCCCGAGGGTCAATGACTTATCATTGATGTCCTTCATGATGACCGGCACGCCTTTCCAGGCAGACTGGTAAGCGATGCCGCCACCCATAATCCCGGCTCCAAGAACGGCAGCCTGTTTCGGGGTTTCAACGTTTTTGGTCAGTTTCTTCGCCTGAGCTTTGACGAACTGATCATTAAGGAAAATGCCAACCAGCGCGCGGGCTTCGTTGGAGTGCGCCAGGGGAACAAAACTTTGATTTTCAAGCACCAGTGCCTGATCGCGACCTAAGCGTGCGGCAGCTTCAATCGTTTTTACGGCGGTGATCGGCGCCGGGTAATGTTTGCCAGCGGTCTGCATCACCATGCCTTTGGCGATGGTGAAGCTCATGGTGGCTTCAATTTTGCTGAGCTTCAGTGGGTCCAGTTTCGGTTGGCGTTTCGCCTTCCAGTCCAGATCGCCACTGATGGCCTGACGCAGAATGGCAATCGCGCCGTCGCGCAGTTTTTCAGGTTTCACTACACCATCAACCAGACCGATTTTCTGCGCTTCTTCTGCGCCCACATCTTTGCCTGCCGCGATGATTTCCAGCGCGCTATCCGCACCGAGCAGACGCGGTAAACGAACGGAACCCCCGAAGCCAGGCATGATGCCCAGTTTGGTTTCTGGCAGACCGATCCGCAGATCAGGAGTGGCCAGACGATAGTCTGTTGCCAGTACGCATTCACAGCCGCCGCCAAGCGCGTAGCCGTTGATAGCGGAAACAGTCGGGACAGGTAAATCTTCCAGACGATTAAAGACGCTGTTGGCGAAATGCAGCCACTGGCTCAGTTGTTCCTGCGGCACCTGGAACAGGCCCAGGAATTCGGTGATATCGGCGCCGACAATAAATGCGGCTTTCTCAGAACGAAGTAAAACGCCCTTCAGATCTTTCTGTTTTTCAAGGACGTCCAGCGCCTGGCCGAGGCTGGCTACGGTTGCGGTATCGAGCTTGTTCACTGAGCCTGGGGCATCGAACACCAGTTCGGCAATGCCATCTTCCAGCCAGTCGAGGTACAGGGTGTCGCCTTTGTAGAGCATGTCAGTCTCCTGAATCCAGCAAAGTTACTGGTCTTACCAGATGAGACGGAGTGTGGATTTTATGTTAATAAAATGCAAATGACTGTTTAAAAAAATGACGTCTGGATCACGCTCGGCAGAAATCACGCACCCTCAGAGTGATGTGCTAAGATGCGGAGAATTACGGTCGAAAAGACAGAAGGGAAAATCATGGATTCACTGGCAACTCTTTATAAAAATCATATCGATACGTTGCAGGAGCGTGCGCGTAACGTGCTGGATCGTTTTAAACTGGATGCGCTGTTGATTCACTCCGGCGAGCTGGTTAACGTTTTTTTAGATGACCATCCATATCCGTTCAAAGTTAACCCGCAGTTCAAAGCGTGGGTGCCGGTGACTCAGGTGCCAAACTGCTGGCTGCTGGTGGATGGTGTCAACAAGCCGAAGCTGTGGTTCTATCTGCCGGTGGATTACTGGCACAACGTTGAACCGCTGCCAGACTCCTTCTGGACCAATGATGTGGACGTTATCGCGCTGCCGAAAGCTGATGGCATTGGCAGCCAGTTGCCTGCCGCGCGTGGCAATATCGCTTATATCGGCCCGGTTGCGGAACGTGCGCTGGGGCTTGATATCAGCGCCGCCAACATCAACCCGAAAGGGGTGATTGATTACCTGCATTACTACCGTTCTTATAAAACCGATTACGAACTCTCCTGCATGCGTGAAGCGCAGAAGATGGCGGTGAATGGTCATCAGGCGGCGCACGAAGCGTTCCTGTCCGGCATGAGTGAGTTCGATATCAATCTTGCTTACCTGACCGCGACCGGTCATCGCGACACCGATGTGCCGTACAGCAACATCGTGGCGCTGAATGAGCACGCTTCCGTTCTGCATTACACCAGGCTGGATCATCGTGCGCCGTCTGAAATGCGTAGCTTCCTGCTGGATGCTGGCGCTGAGTACAACGGCTACGCGGCGGACCTGACTCGCACCTGGGCGGGTAATGCCGATACTGAATTTGCACAGTTGATTAAAGATGTGAATGCCGAGCAGCTGGCCCTCATCGATACGCTGAAAGCGGGTGTGAGCTACGTTGATTACCACATCCAGTTCCATCAGCGCATCGCGAAGTTGCTGCGTAAGCACCAGATCCTGACCGACATGAGCGAAGAGGCGATGGTGGAAAACAATCTCACCGGGCCATTTATGCCACACGGTTTAGGCCATCCGCTGGGTCTGCAAGTTCACGACGTTGCCGGGTTTATGCAGGATGATCAAGGCACGCATCTCGCCGCGCCGTCGAAATATCCTTACCTGCGCTGCACCCGCATTCTGCAACCGCGTATGGTGCTGACCATTGAACCGGGGATTTACTTCATTGAATCGCTGCTGGCGCCATGGCGTGAAGGCGAATTCAGTAAGCACTTCAACTGGCAGAAAATCGAAGCGATGAAACCGTTTGGCGGCATTCGCATCGAAGATAACGTGGTTATCCACGAAAACAGCATTGAAAACATGACCCGGGATCTGAAGCTGGCTTGATGGAAAGTTGGCTTATCCCCGCAGCGCCGGTCTCTGTTGTTGAAGAGATCAAAAAGAGCCGCTTCATTACGTTACTCGCGCACACTGAGGGCGTGGAAGCGGCAAAAGCGTTTGTTGAATCCGTCAGAAATCAGCACCCCGACGCGCGCCACCATTGTGTGGCGTGGGTCGCCGGGCCGCCTGACGATTCACAACAGCTGGGTTTCTCTGATGATGGTGAACCGGCGGGAACGGCGGGTAAACCGATGTTGGCCCAGCTAATGGGCAGCGGCGTGGGTGAAATTACCGCTGTGGTAGTCCGTTACTACGGCGGCATTCTGCTTGGAACCGGTGGTCTGGTCAAAGCGTACGGTGGCGGCGTCAACCAGGCGTTGGCGCAGCTCACCACTCAACGCAAAACGCCCTTAACGGAATATACTTTGCAGTGCGAGTACGCTCAGCTGTCAGGCATCGAAACGCTGCTCGCCCAGTTTGGCGGTAACATTGCGAGCAGTGATTATCAGGCCTCCGTTCATCTCACGGTGGCGCTTCCTCAGGCCGAACTGGCGTCTTTTTCGACAAAACTGGCTGATTTTAGTCGCGGTGCGTTGCAATTACGCAGGATTGACGAATAATCCCCGGTCTATTTTCTGTTTATCTAAGGAAGCGGCAGAGATGCATTTTCGTGCCATAACCCGAATCGTTGGACTGCTGGTCATTCTGTTTTCAGGCACGATGATTGTGCCTGGACTGGTGGCATTGATTTATCGGGACGGGGCTGGACGGGCATTTACCCAGACCTTTTTCGTCGCGCTGGCGATTGGGTCCCTGCTGTGGTGGCCAAACCGCAAACAAAAGGGTGAGCTTAAATCTCGCGAAGGGTTTCTTATCGTGGTGCTGTTCTGGACCGTGCTGGGAAGCGTGGGTGCGCTGCCCTTTATCTTCTCTGAACAGCCGAATCTGACGATCACCGATGCTTTCTTTGAATCGTTCTCAGGATTGACCACCACAGGCGCAACGACGCTGGTGGGGCTGGATTCCTTACCGCATGCCATCCTCTTTTATCGGCAAATGCTGCAGTGGTTTGGCGGGATGGGGATCATCGTATTGGCGGTAGCTATCCTGCCAATACTGGGCGTCGGGGGCATGCAGCTCTATCGCGCGGAAATGCCCGGGCCGCTGAAAGACAACAAGATGCGCCCGCGAATTGCGGAAACGGCAAAAACGCTATGGCTCATTTATGTATTGCTAACTGTCGCTTGTGCATTGGCCTTGTGGTTTGCGGGGATGCCTGCGTTTGATGCCATCGGCCACAGCTTTGCCACTATCGCCATTGGTGGGTTCTCCACGCACGATGCCAGCGTGGGTTACTTCAACAGCCCAACCATCAATACCATTATTGCTATCTTCTTACTGATCTCTGGCTGTAATTACGGCCTGCACTTCTCTTTATTAAGTGGCCGTAGTCTGAAGGTGTACTGGCGTGACCCGGAATTCCGCATGTTTATCGGTGTGCAGCTGACTTTGGTGATTGTCTGTACGCTGGTGCTATTTCTTCACGATGTCTATACCTCGGCGTTGACGACGCTAAACCAGGCTTTCTTCCAGGTTGTCTCAATGGCAACGACAGCCGGTTTTACCACAGACAGCATCGCACGCTGGCCATTGTTCCTGCCGGTACTGCTACTGTGCTCTGCTTTTATCGGCGGTTGTGCGGGATCAACCGGTGGCGGTCTGAAGGTTATTCGTATCCTTCTTCTGTTTAAGCAAGGAAACCGAGAGCTGAAACGACTGGTGCACCCGAATGCTGTTTACAGTATCAAGCTGGGGAACCGTGCGCTGCCCGAACGTATTCTGGAAGCGGTGTGGGGATTCTTCTCTGCTTATGCTCTGGTATTCATCATCAGTATGCTGGCGATTATCGCCACGGGCGTGGATGACTTCTCTGCGTTTGCCTCCGTTGTGGCAACGCTGAATAACCTTGGCCCAGGGCTGGGGGTGGTGGCGGATAACTTCGCCAGCATGAATCCAGTAGCAAAATGGATCCTGATCGCCAACATGCTGTTTGGTCGTCTGGAAGTCTTTACCTTGTTGGTGCTGTTTACACCGACTTTCTGGCGCGAATAACAGGAGCCTTTGTGAAAATATTGATTCTCTTCTCAACGCGTGATGGGCAGACGCGTGAGATTGCTTCTTCTCTGGCGTCAGAACTGAAAGAGCAGGCGTTTGATGTTGATGTGGTTAACCTGCATCGCGCAGAAGCGATTACATGGGCAGACTACGACGGCGTGGTGATCGGTGCTTCTATTCGTTATGGGCACTTTCACTCCACGCTCGACAGCTTTGTGAAAAAGCATCAGCAAGCATTAAAGCAACTGCCCAGTGCTTTCTATACGGTGAACCTGGTTGCGCGCAAACCTGAAAAGCGTACGCCGCAAACAAACAGCTATACGCGTAAGTTCTTACTGAGCTCCCCCTGGCAGCCGGATCGCTGTGCTGTTTTTGCGGGTGCCTTGCGTTATCCGCGTTACACCTGGTATGACCGCATGATGATCCGCCTGATTATGAAGATGACAGGGGGCGAAACGGATACGAGTAAAGAAGTGGTGTACACCGATTGGCAGCAGGTGACGAATTTTGCCCGTGAAATTGCTCAGCTTGTGCGCAAATAGCCGCTAAAAAAGGCATGAAGCCTGGAATTTGAGCAGTCGATAAATTTTTTGAATATTATTCTTGCCACTTCAGAATTACCCCCTATAATGCGCCTCCACTGACACGGAACAACGGCAGGCAAGCCGCCGGGTCAGCAGGGTTTCTCCGGAAATTCTGGCAGACGAAAAGCGAAAATAAATGCTTGACTCTGAAAGAGGAAAACGTATTATACGGGACCTCGAAACGGTGAGCGAAAGCCGCGTTTCAACTGCTCTTTAACAATTTATCAGACAATCTGTGTGGGCACTCAAAGTGACATGGATTCTTAACGTCCTCGGACG
>NZ_JBLFJW010000040.1:0-35879 GCF_047713085.1 Pantoea sp. sgz302252 | reverse complement strand
GTAGCGCCGATGGTAGTGTGGGGTCTCCCCATGTGAGAGTAGGGAACTGCCAGGCATCAAATTGAAAAACCTGAACAGCCTTCGGGGCAGTTCACTACTCGATGAGAGTAGGACAAAAGCGAATGCTTTTGAATGTTGCAAAGCAACAGCCCGAAGGGTGAGTCACAAAGTGACTCATAAACTGCCAGGCATCAAATAAACAAGAAAACCTCATGCGAAAGCATGGGGTTTTTTTGTTATCTGGTGTTTGTCGGTGAACGCTGCTTTGTTTTGGTGGGCTGGCAGTATTGTTTACCGTGCTGCTGCATTCGCACTGGTAATGTGCGCACTGTTGATTGCCAGTTTTTACACTTCGATCAGCGGGATACTGAAAACCGAGATGTTTCCGGCGCAAGTACGTGCATTAGGTCTGCGTCTGTAGCGCTATTGATGGGCCATTTGCCACACTGCATAGCCAGTTGTGGCTCCAGCAACATCCCATGCGAAATCTTTCCAGCTCCAGCCGCTCCCCGATGGGCGGCTGTCCCACAGTTCTTTTCCTGCCCCCAGACTCACGGAAAACATCAAACCATAAACGGCACTGCGGTCCTGACTGTTTCCCTGATGTTGAGCATATTCATTTCCGGCTGCGGAAAGTATCGCCGAGGCCATAAAGTGCTGAGCTTTGTCCTGGCCTGTCCAGGCATCGTTGGCCATATGACTGCAGCCACAAAGCAAAAATGAAGAGCACAGAAGGAGAGTCCGCATAGTTAGCCTCTGTAAAAAAGCCCCGACATTGCGGGGCCTGATGATTACAGAATGCGGCTGATAAGCCTGTCGATACGAATACGACGTAAACGGCGGATCAGCTTTCGCACTTTCACCGGGTAATCGGCAATGCTTTGCAGGTCACGGTAGTGATTAACCACCGTGGTATGAGTACGGATCAGCGCGAGCTCTTTTTCACGAGCGGCAGCCAGTTGCTGCTTAGGGTCATGAATAAGGATCGCATTCTCCAGATCCAGGCGCCAGGCTCGTGGATTGAGGTTGTTGCCGGTCAGCAGCATCCACTCATCGTCCACCCACATGCCTTTCAGGTGATAGCTGTTGTCTTCATCTTTCCACAACCGCACGACCAGTTGATCGGTGTTCACATAGTATTGCAGGCGGCTGAGGAAGCGACGCAGATTGATTTCATAAAGATAGGGCAAAGCTCCGATGAT
Organism: Pantoea sp. sgz302252; assembly: GCF_047713085.1. NCBI lineage: Bacteria > Pseudomonadati > Pseudomonadota > Gammaproteobacteria > Enterobacterales > Erwiniaceae > Pantoea > Pantoea sp. sgz302252. Next base: position 34,677 of record NZ_JBLFJW010000040.1, on the reverse strand, counting down.
TTTAAACGGCTGATCTTCCGGAATGTAGAAGTCGTTAGCGGTTTTATCACCGACGATGATCTCCACCTTTTTGCCCTGACGCAGCAGGTGAATGATATTGCGCACCAGCACTGCAGGCAGGTTGAAATAGGGGGTGCAGATAGTCAGCTTGTGCTCCGCGCAGGGCATCAGATGGAAAATCGTTTTGTTTAGCATGCTCGATTTTCCAAGCCCGACCAGCGGTGTTACCGAAAGCTGATCGTTGTCCGCATTGCCCTGGAAGTGATAACCGGTATCGCGTAATTCCTGGCGATAAAGGCGGATATCATTTTTGATTTCCGGGCTTTTTGGGCGTCCATCGTTATCGAGACGATTCACCCCACGACCGTGAACCAGATTTTGATCCACCCAGTCGAACATGATATCGGCCATGCTGGCATTGCGGATGCACTGATAACGGTCATAGCGATACTTATCATGCTGATGCAGATAGACGTCGTTCAGACTAGCACCGCTATAGAGCACGCTATCGTCGATGATAAAGCCTTTGAAATGCAGCACGCCGAGGGCTTCACGTGTATTAACGGGAACACCGTAGACCGGAATGTGAATGTCTGGGTTTTCCTGCGCCATACGGCAGTACCAGTCGGCGTTGGTATTCGAGGCGGCTGCACCAATACGGCCACGCTGGGCGCGATGCCAGTCGACAAGAATGCGAGCATCCAGTTCCGGGCGAGCACGTTTTGCCGCATAGATGGCGTCCAGAATGCCTTTACCCCCGTCATCTTGTTCCAGATACAGGGCAACAATGCAGATACGGCGCGTAGCGCTGGCTATCTTTGCCAGGAGCGCTTCCCGAAAATCAGCGGGAGTGTAAAAGAACTCGACATCATCAACTGACTGAGAAAGCTTAGGTAGTTGAGCAAGGTGTTGTTGATGCTTGTTGCGCTTAAATTTTGACAACATCACAGTGCGTTTCTTCTCTGATTAATCAAGGGTCTCTGTACCATGCAGACGACAGAAGCGAGCAATAATACCATCAGTGCAGGCTAAAGTGGTCAACATTTCCAGCAGCTTAGTTACGATGACGAAGGCGTGAGCTTTAGCGTCAATCCCACAATGCCATCTTCAAGCTGGATATCAACGTCAAAACCCAGCTTCCGGGCCAGCGCAATCATTCCCTGATTATTTGGCATGGTGATGCCATTCAGACGCTGTAGACCGTGTTCTCGCGTGTAATTGATGAGCTTCTCCAGCAATCGCCGCCCAAGTCCTAGCCCTTTTAAATCTGAGCGCACCAGTACGGCAAACTCGGCATCAATATTGTCAGGATCGGAAATCGCTCGCGTCACTCCAAGTATTTCTGTTTGCTCTGGCGTGGTGTGAACAGCAACAAAAGCCATCTCTCGATCGTAGTCGATTTGCGTCATGTTGGCTAAATCGTCGTGAGTAAATTCATTGATTTCACTGAAGTAGCGGTAGTAAAGGTCTTCCTTAGTGACTCTGGAAATAAACTGTTGAAGCAGCGGCTCATCTTCCGGGAGGATAGGGCGAAACAAGCAGCGTTCGCCATTTTTCATGACTACCCATTCTTCAAATTGCTGTGGATAAGGGCGAATAGCCAGTCGACTTTCGCTGTCGCCGTCAAAGGCGGCAATGTCGAGCGTGACATCCAGAGCAGTAAAATCGCCAGCGGAGGCCAGAAGAGGGTGAATATCCAGCCGCTGGATTTCCGGACAGTCGACAATCAGGTTAGAGACTTGCACCAGCAAATGACTCAATCCGGCGATATCGAGAGGTCGCAGCGCACTGCGGCCGCGAATCTTTTTACTCTTGATCGCCTGGATAACCAAATAGCGGGCAAGGTTCATGTTCAAAGGCGGCAATGCAACGGCGGCCTGATCTTCCGCCCGCCACTCCACACCGCCTTCACCCAACATAATCAGAGGGCCGAACAACGGATCGTGTTCTACCACGACGCGTAATTCCTGTGCCCCGGCGCGGTTAGCCATGCTTTGTACCAGAAGGCCATGGACTCTGGCTTGCGGCCACGCCATTTTGACACGATCGAAAATCGCATCCGCAGCTTGCTGAACTTCTGCCGCTGTGCGCAAGTAAAGCATCACGCCCTGAACTTCGGACTTATGTGGAATGTCTGGCGAGCGCAGTTTCAGCGCAACGGGATAACCTATCTGCTCGGCGATATGCACGGCTTCAGCGCTATCCGCTGCAATCCAGGTCGGCAACGTTTGCAGGCCGTAAGCTTGTAAAATAGGTCGAACCTCATGAGTATCCAGCGAGGTCGCACCTTCTTTAATCGCTTGTTGGAGCAGCGTGTGTGCTTCAGCTGTGTTGGCAGTAAGCAGGTCTGGCAGCACGGGTGTTTCACGCAATTGCTTTTGATTGCGGCGGTATTCCACCATATGCATAAATGCCGTAATGGTGCCTTCAGGTGTGCGATAGGTAGGGAGCCCGGCGTCACTGAATAAACGGCGAGCTTCCTGCGAGGAGTATTCGCCGCACCAGTTGGTCAGCACGGTGACATATTTGCCACGTGGGTGTTGGTTCAGCGTCTCAATCAACGCCTGAGCGCTTTCAGTCCCGGGAGCTGCGGCGCTGGGCGAATGAATGACCAGCAGGGCGTCGTAGTCCTGGCTATCAAGCAGAAGGTTAAGCGCCTTTTGATAATGCTGGCTGCTGGCATCATCGCGCAAATCGAGCGGATTCGCGGCCTCGACACTGGCAGGTAAGGCGGCCCGCAAAGCAGAAAGCGTTTCCTCACTCAGTGTCGCCAGTTTACCGTTCCGCAGCCAGAGTTCATCAAGAGCCAGTGCCGCAGGTGCAGCACCGTTACTCATAATCATCAACCGTTCACCGCGTAAAGGGCGCATATGGCTGAGCGTTTCTACAGCAGAAAACAATTCGTGGGTATCCTGTACCCGCAGCAGGCCTGCACGCTGAATGGCTGCATCCCATGCCGGGTCCATTCCGGAATTAACATGCAGTAGCCGCTGTGCCGCCGGACTACGGCCGCTTTTGATAACCAGAATCGGTTTATTACGCGACGCGCTACGGGCTGCCGAGACAAAGCGCCTCGCATCACTAAGATGTTCGAGATACAGCAGAATGGCGCTGGTCTTCGTATCACGGGCAAGAAAATCGAGCAGATCGTCTACGTCGATATCAAGGCTGTCGCCCAGTGCGATGAAGTAAGAGAACCCCATTTCACGCTGCTGCGCCCAGTCGAGAATGGTGTTAGACACCGCTGCGGATTGGGAGATAAACGCCAGTTTGCCGCGCCGAATGGGAACGGGGGAAAAACTGGCATTCAGGCCTTGCCACGGGGCCAGCAGCCCAAGGCTGTTCGGGCCAAGCAGGCGCATCTGGTAGCGTGAGGCGCAGGCTTTAAGTTCAGTGGATTGCTCTGGAGGCGAAGAGAGAATAATGCAGGTTTTGCAGCCTTTCTTGCCTAAGGCCTCGAGCAACGCCAGATTCCGTTTAGCATGGGTACAGATGATGGCGAGATCGGGCATGAAGGGCAGAGCGTCAACTTCTGGCCACGCCAGCACGCCAAGCACCGCTTTCCAGGCTGGCGTCACGGGAAGCACAGGGCCGCTAAACCCGCCCGCCAATAAATTGCGCATCATCAAATACCCGGCGCGCTGGGGTTTCATCGAGGCGCCAATAACCGCAATCGATTTGGGTCTCAGTAATGCTTCCAGCCCTCGTTGGCTCATCGCACTCTCTCCAGGACATTCGTTCCTGAATGATTTTAAACGCTTTCTGCCTCGGGCACTGTGATGTTTCCCTTATGCTGCGTTTTTCCTGCAAGATAGCGGGTGCGAAAGCGTTGAAAATGGTCGCCCAAAGCGCTTGCTGCTTGCACGTCATCGGCGAGATCCAACAACGCAATAGCGACTTCGGCGGTGCAATACTGACCTTCTGCATGTACTTCGCGTAAGCGGTAATGAGAGACCCGGGATAAATCAACGGAAATGACCGGCAGTGCATCCAGATAAGGGCTTTTGCGAAACATTTTACGCGCCTCAGTCCAGGTGCCATCCAGCATAATAAAGAGTGGCGGCTTGCCTGACGGCGGCGCGGCGATCACTTCGCGTTGATGGCCTGCATAGGAAGCGGGAAAGACAACCATCGGCTGATAAGCCGGGTTCTTAACCAGCTCCAGCAGCGCCTGAGGCGGCTCTGTGCGCGACCACTGGAACGCTTCGGTGTCCGGTAATATATCGGCAATCAGGCGGCCGGTATTACTCGGCTTCATCGGCTCGGTATCGAACATCACCAGACAAAAACGACTGCGTGCGCTACAAGGCGTGAGTGTGTCACACAGACATTGTTTTAGCGGAAGCAGGCAGCGCTGGCAGCGACGAATGCGGTTGCCGCGAGCAAGAAAAGGGCGCGTGGCGCGAGTGAGACGTTCGGCACGAAGACGAAGTACGGCGTTATCAGTCATGGGAAATCATGCAGGAAAAACGCTATTGTCGCAGAGGGCAAAGCGGGGCACAAGCCGTGCCCCGAGGAGATTATGCCTGAGTGGCCTCGTTCAGCCAGCTATCGAATGGCGCTTTAGGAACGGCACCATTGAGCATATCGACAACCTGACCTTTATGAAAAATCATAATGGTCGGGATGCTGCGAATACGAAAGCGCGCGCTAAGCTCACGTTCCGCTTCGGTGTTCACTTTGACAAAGCGCATTTTCCCGCTGCGCTCTTCCGCCACATCTTCAAAGATAGGCGCGAAATTACGGCAAGGGCCGCACCACGGGGCCCAGAAGTCGACGACAACGGGTAAATCGTCCTTCAACAATTTATCCAGCGTCTCGCCGGTTGCATTGATCACATCGCCATCAAACAGGTCGTGACCGCAGCGACCACATTTTGCTGTTTCGTTAATACGATCGTCGGGGATACGGTTAAGCGCCTGGCAACTGGCACAAACGGTATTCATAGCTAACCTCTGGGTAATCGGGTTTATGCAACGGCCGAAAGGCCGAATGTTTCTTTAATGTTACATATTATCGACAAGTCTGTTTTAAAGGACAATCAGGTTTATTCAATGGGTACAATAGTCGCACTCTTTGGTATGAAATCATGGCGAAGCTCGGACACATCGGGTAATCTTCGCGCTTCGCGCAGCGCAGGTGGAGAATAAAGATGAACGACGAACTGAAAAACAAAAGCGGCAAGGTCAAAGTGATGTATGTCCGCAGTGATGATGACTCGGATAAACGCACGGCAAACCCGCGCACCGGTAAAGGCGGAGGTCGCAGCGGCCCGTCCCGTACCGAAGGTGGTCGTCGTCCTGCGCGCGATAATCGCGATGGAAAATCTCGTGATGGCAAACCACGCGGCGGTGACCGCTTCCGTGATAATGCCTCCCGCGACAGCCAGCCGCGTGAACAATCTCCATGGCGTACCGTTTCCCGTGCACCGGGTGATGACGCAGTAGAGAAACCCGATCACGGCGGGATCAGCGGCAAAAGCTTCGTTGATCCAGAAGTGATCCGCCGTCAGCGTGCGGAAGAAACTCGTGTCTACGGCGAGAACGCCTGTCAGGCCCTGTTCCTGAGCCGCCCGGATTGCATCGTACGCGCCTGGTTTATCCAGAGCGTCACTCCACGCTTTAAAGAAGCCCTGCGCTGGATGGCGGCAAACCGCAAAGCGTATCACGTGGTCGATGAAGCAGAGCTCGCAAAAGCTTCCGGTACTGAGCACCACGGTGGCGTTTGCTTCCTTATCAAGAAACGTAACGGCACCAGCGTGCAGCAGTGGGTTAGCGAAGCGGGTGAAGAAGATTGCGTTCTGGCGCTGGAAGATGTGGGTAACCCACATAACCTCGGCGCTATCATGCGTAGCTGCGCGCACTTTGGCGTGAAAGGTGTATTAGTGCAGGATGCCGCAGTGCTGGAATCTGGCGCAGCAATCCGTACTGCTGAAGGTGGCGCAGAGCACGTGAAACCCATCACTGGCGACAGCGTCATTGATGCGCTGGACCAGTTCCGCAAAGCGGGCTATGCGATTGTCACCACGTCCAGCCACGAAGGCACACCTCTGTTTAAAGCGACGCTGCCGAAGAAAATGGTGCTGGTGTTAGGTCAGGAGCGCGATGGGCTGTCTGATGCAGCACTCGACAGCGCGGACCTGAGCGTCGCTATCAACGGTACGGGGAATGTTGAAAGCCTGAACGTCTCCGTTGCGACAGGTGTTCTGCTGGCCGAATGGTGGCGTCAGAACAAAGCCTGAGTCGGCTTATCGATAAAAATGCCAGCGCGATGCTGGCATTTTTTTTATTCGTTTTCCGCCGGTAAGACCGGCATCCAGTCAATGGGCTGTTCCCCTTTTTGGGCCAGCCATTCATTAGCCTGAACAAAGTGGTTAGAACCAAAAAAACCACGATGTGCAGAGAGGGGAGAAGGATGCGGCGCTTTTAACACGCGATGGCGTTGACGGTCGATAATAGCCCCTTTCTTTTGCGCATGAGAGCCCCACAGCAAAAACACCACACCTTCGCAGTGTTCATTGATCAGCGCGATCACCTTGTCGGTAAATGTTTCCCAGCCCAGGCTTGCATGGGAATGCGCTTGTCCGGCGCGCACGGTAAGCACTGTATTCAGCAGCAACACGCCCTGGCGTGCCCAGCTTTCCAGATAACCGTGCGTTGGACGCTTAAAGCCGGAAATGGTCTCCTCCAGCTCCTTGTACATATTCAGCAGTGAGGGCGGAATGCCGATACCTGGCTGCACGGAAAAGGCCAGACCATGCGCCTGACCAGGCCCGTGATAAGGATCCTGACCGAGGATAACGACCTTCACGTCGCTTAGTTCTGTAAAGCGAAAAGCGTTAAAGACATCTTTCTGCGGGGGATAAATCGTTATCCCGGATTGGCGCTCACTGGCGACAGTTGCCAGAGTATTCATAAAATACGGTTGTTCTTTTTCGTTGGCCAGGACGTCGTGCCAGGTTAAGGAAGTGGTCATCTCGCTCTCCTGCGAATGTGCTTGGCCCTAGCTTAACGACTTCTTTCTTTAGCGTAAAATTTTGCGTTTCAGCCGCGATGTGGGGTATCAAAAAAAATTGAGTATTTACAACGATTTTTGTACTTCCCGACTCGTTAAAATTGATTTGCATCAATAGGTTTGGTTCATCACCTTGGTTGGTTTGTGGTTTTTATTGATTTAAATCAAGGTTTGCTGGTGGTTCGACTGATATATATACACTCAAGCAACAATGGTTTTACCAATTGGCCAGTGTATGGCTGATGAAAACGAATAATTTAGCCCAGGAGGCATACAATGATTAAAGGTATCCAGATTACCAAAGCGGCAAACGACGACCTGCTGAACTCTTTCTGGCTGCTGGACAGCGAGAAAGGCGAAGCACGCTGCCTGGTAGCAAAAGGCGGTTTCACTGAAGATCAGGTTGTGGCAGTCAATAACCTGGGCGACATCGAGTACCGTGAAGTGCCAGTCGACGTACAGCCAGAAGTCCGCGTTGAAGGTGGTCAGCACCTGAACGTAAACGTTCTGCGTCGTGAGACGCTGATGGATGCGGTAGAAAACCCGGAAAAATATCCTCAGCTGACTATTCGTGTTTCTGGTTATGCCGTACGTTTCAACTCTCTGACCCCAGAACAGCAGCGCGACGTTATCGCCCGTACTTTCACTGAAAGTCTGTAATTTCTCAGGGGTGGGAAATAAAAAAGCCGGGAAATTTTCCCGGCTTTTTTTACTCTTCAGTTGGCTTCTGCTCTGTTGCAGTTGCCGTAGCGCTTGGCTTACGACGCTTACCAATATTTTTGGCATCGCGGTGACGTTTCTTCACTCGTGGTTTTTCCTGCTCAGCCTTCTTCTTCTCTTCGCGTTTAACCATCGCTTTCTTCGACGGTTTGCCTTTGTTTTTCTCACTCGGCACACGAGTGGTTGGACGCAGCTCATCTATCACACGCGCTTTCAGCGGTTCTTCAATGTAGCGGCCAATTTTGTGCAGCAGCAGATGGTCATGGGCTTCGACCAATGAAATCGCGGTGCCTTTTTGACCCGCGCGACCGGTACGGCCGATACGGTGCAGATAGGTGTCGCCGCTGCGTGGCATATCGAAGTTGAACACGTGGCTTACGTCAGGAATGTCGATCCCGCGTGCGGCAACGTCAGTAGCAACCAGTACATTAACGCGTCCATCGGTCAGACGTTTAATCGCTTCGGTACGTTTCACCTGGACCATCTCGCCCTCGAGATAGCAGTTGTTGATGCCTTTATCGCGCAGCCAGCCCGCCAGCTCATGCACTCGCTCACGTTTACGCACGAAGACGATGGAGCGGGTAGCATCATCCTGCTGCAGCAGATGGATCAGCAGCGCAGTTTTATGCTCGATGTTATCGGCACGGTAATACCACTGGTGGATTTTCTTGCGCTCGCGGGTGGAGGGCGTTGCAGACACTTCCACCGGATCTTCTAACAGGCGCTCGGAGAAATCCTTGATGGCTTCGCCTTCCAGCGTTGCGGAGAACAGCATCGTCTGCTTGCGCCAGCGGGTTTCGCCGGCGATGGTTTCGATATCCTGAGCGAAGCCCATGTCCAGCATGCGGTCTGCTTCATCCAGAATCAGCGTTTCGACGGCGCGGCAGTCAAAGTTTTCTTCTTTGATGTATTGCAGCAGACGCCCGGTGGTCGCGACCACGATGTCCTGGTTTTCGCTAAACACCTCGGCGTGGTTCATATAAGCCACACCGCCGGTAATGGTAGCGATATCGAGATGCGTATTTTTCGCCAGTTCGCGGGCGTGATCGGCCACCTGCATCGCCAGTTCACGCGTTGGCGTCAGGATCAGAATACGGGGTGGGCCAGATTTCTTGCGCGGAAAGTCGAGCAGGTGCTGCAACGCTGGCAGCAGATACGCCGCCGTTTTACCGGTGCCTGTTGGCGCAGAACCGAGCACATCACGGCCTTCGAGCGCAGGCGGAATGGCAGCAGCCTGAATGGCGGTCGGGCGAGTGAAGCCTTTCTCCTGGAGCGCGTCCAGCAGGCTTTCGTCGAGTTCGAGTTCGGAAAAAATCGTTACAGTCATGATCTACCTCTGTGTGGGGCGCTGATTATAGACGTTATGGCTGCAATCTTCATCTGTTTGTATGGCTATCTGTTCTCGGGTATTGTGCATAACCCCATCCCCCAAGGGAAATTTCAGGAAAGGTTGTTGATGATGAGTCAGTCGGGTTCCGTGCTTCGCCGCAATGGATTTACCTTCAAACAGTTTTTTGTTGCTCACGATCGTTGTGCAATGAAAGTGGGTACGGACGGCATTTTGCTGGGCGCCTGGGCACCGATTGCCAGAGTGAATCGGGTGCTGGATATTGGCGCTGGCAGCGGATTGCTGGCTCTGATGCTGGCACAACGCACTGACGATCAGGTGACGATTGACGCCGTCGAACTGGATGCAGACGCCGCAGCGCAGGCGGTGGAAAATATAGCGGAGTCCCCTTGGGCACATCGTATCAAGATTCATACGGCGGACGTGCAGCAGTGGCTCACACAAGAGAATAGCCGTTACGATCTGATTATCAGCAACCCTCCTTATTATGAGCAGGGCGTAGAGTGTGCGACGCCGCAGCGGGAACAGGCACGGTACACCACCACGCTTGATCATGGCACATTGTTGAGCTGTGCGGCGGATGCCATTACTGAAGAAGGTTTTTTCTGCGTGGTGCTGCCTGAAAGCATCGGTAATGCCTTTACTGAACAGGCGCTGTCGATGGGATGGCATTTGCGTTTACGCACGGATGTGGCGGAAACAGACTTACGCCCCCCACATCGCGTGCTGCTGGCATTCTCCCCGCGTGCGGGTGAATGTTTCACTGACAGGTTGATTATTCGTGGGCCAGAGCAGCAATACTCTGAGGGGTATACCGCGCTGACCCAGGCGTTTTATCTGTTTATGTGAGTTAAGGGTGAGATCACTGAGGGGCCTGAGTTCTCCAGTAACTCTGGATAATCAAGTGTATAGTGCAGGCCCCGGCTCTCTTTGCGCATCATTGCACAACGAACAATCAATTCAGCAACCTGCACTAAGTTACGCAGTTCCAGCAGGTTGTTGGACACGCGGAAACGAGCGTAGTACTCATCCAGTTCCTGCTGCAGCAAAGTAATCCGGCGCAGCGCGCGTTCCAGGCGCTTCGTTGTTCTCACAATGCCCACGTAATCCCACATAAAGAGTCGCAGCTCATGCCAGTTATGTTGGATGACTACCAGTTCGTCGGGATTTTCCACCCGGCTTTCATCCCAGGCCGGAAGCTCGTTGCTCTGCCGGGCATAGGGCATGCGCTTCTTAATATCTTCTGCCGCAGACCAGCCGTACACCAGGCATTCAAGCAGAGAGTTTGATGCCATCCGGTTAGCGCCGTGCAGGCCGGTATAACTGACTTCGCCAATAGCATACAGCCCGTCAACGTCCGTGCGACCAAAGTCATCCACCATCACACCGCCGCAGGTATAATGCGCCGCGGGAACAATTGGCACGGGTTCTTTGGTTAAATCGATGCCCAGCCCGAGCAGTTTTTCGTAGATCATTGGGAAGTGCTGGCGAACAAACGCTTCTGGCTTATGGCTGATGTCCAGGTACATGCAGTCAGCGCCAAGCCGTTTCATTTCATGATCGATAGCGCGTGCCACAATATCGCGAGGCGCAAGTTCTTCGCGAGCATCGAAATCCGGCATAAAGCGTGAACCATCCGGGCGTTTCAGATGTGCGCCTTCACCGCGTAAAGCTTCGGTAAGCAGAAAATTGCGAGCCTGAGGATGGTAAAGCGCAGTAGGGTGAAACTGATTAAATTCGAGATTGGCTACCCGACAGCCCGCACGCCAGGCCATTGCAATACCATCACCGGAGGAAATATCCGGATTGGTGGTGTACTGATATACCTTAGATGCGCCACCCGTTGCCAGAACAACGGATTTTGCCGCACAGGTTTCAACGGTTTCTTTATTACGGTTCCAGATCCATGCGCCAACGACACGGCGTGTGCCGGGCAAACCAATTTTATCGGACACGATCAAGTCCACCGCATTGCTACGTTCCAGCACCCGAATATTCGGATGATTCAGCGCTTTGCTGACCAGCGTCGTTTCAACTTCTTTCCCTGTAGCGTCGGCAGCATGAAGAATGCGGCGATGGCTGTGACCGCCTTCTCGCGTCAGATGATAACTTTCCGAGCCATTGGCCTGAATTTCTGTATCAAACAGAACGCCCTGGTCGATAAGCCACTGCACGCAGTGGCGGGCATTGCTGGCGACGAATGACACCGCATGGCGATCGCACAATCCTGCACCAGCAATCAGCGTATCTTCAACGTGGGATTCAATGCTGTCGGTTTCGTCAAATACGGCCGCAATGCCGCCTTGAGCATAAAAGGTGGAACCTTCTGAAATGGGTCCCTTACTCAGTACGATAACGGAGCTGTGCTCTGCAAGGCGCAGGGCGAGGGAGAGACCGGCAGCGCCGCTACCGACGATCAGTACATCACAGGAGAGATCGGGTGTCGTAGTCATGATGTGTGTTTAATTTACTAAACAAGGTGCGATGAGAGTAGCACCAGATTGTGCGATTTAGCACGTTTTATTTCTCTTTGGTTGTAACCACTAAACATGGCGTGCGCGGCATGCGCTTTGTAAATCGCGGAAAAGTTTTGCGAAGCAGATCGTTAGCGTCAGATTTTATGATGAAAATTATGCTGTGTTACGTTACTCTGCAGGGAGATTTCAGACGTTTATTACGCGCCTGACACTTCATTGAGCAGTGGTAGACTTATAATGAGTGATAATGAACTGTCTATCCGCTTTCAACAAAAAGCAAAGGCGTAACTGAACTTTACAGCAATGGCACACTCTAAGCTGGTGCTTGCTCATAGTGCAGTGTATGGAGTGGCGTTCTGATTACGCATGGGAATTAGGTTTGAGGAGACATTACCTCGGATGAGCGAGCAGTTAACGGATCAGGTCCTTGTCGAACGGGTCCAGAAGGGAGAGCAGAAGGCCTTTAACCTGCTGGTAGTGCGCTATCAGCATAAAGTGGCGAGTCTGGTTTCCCGTTACGTCCCGTCGGGCGATGTGCCTGACGTGGTACAAGAGTCTTTTATTAAGGCCTATCGAGCGCTGGATTCTTTCCGGGGAGATAGTGCTTTCTATACCTGGCTATACCGTATTGCTGTGAACACAGCAAAAAATTATCTGGTTGCTCAGGGAAGACGCCCGCCATCAAGCGATGTTGATGCAATAGAAGCAGAAAACTACGAAAGTGGCGGTGCGCTGAAAGAAATTTCGAACCCTGAGAACTTAATGTTGTCAGAAGAACTGAGACAAATAGTGTTCCGTACTATTGAGTCGCTCCCGGAAGATTTACGCATGGCAATCACGTTACGGGAGCTGGATGGCCTGAGCTATGAAGAGATAGCCGCTATCATGGATTGTCCGGTGGGTACGGTTCGCTCGCGCATTTTCCGTGCACGAGAAGCTATTGATAATAAAGTTCAACCGCTTATCAGGCGTTGACGATAGCGGAATACTGGAAAAGGTATTTAGGCATGCAGAAAGAAAAACTTTCCGCCTTAATGGATGGTGAAACGCTGGACTCAGAGCTGCTCAACGAGCTGGCTCACTCCGCTGAGATGCAAAAGACATGGGAAAGCTACCATCTTATCCGCGACACAATGCGTGGTGAGACAGCGCAGACCCTGAGCTTTGATATTTCAGCCCGCGTGATGGCCGCCATTGAGAATGAACCTGTTCGCTTGGCGACGCCGCTCATTCCCGAAGCACAGCCTGCTCCGCATCAGTGGCAGAACATGCCATTCTGGAAAAAGGTGCGTCCATGGGCAAGTTCACTGACACAGATGGGCGTTGCCGCGTGCGTATCACTTGCAGTTATCGTAGGTGTCCAGCACTATAACGGGCAATCTGATGCGTCCCAGCAGCCTGAAACGCCAGTGTTCAATACACTGCCGATGATGGGCAAAGCCAGCCCGGTGAGCCTGGGCGTTCCTGCTGATGCCAATGCCACGGGCAGTGGTCAACAGCAGCAGCAAGTCCAGGAACAACGTCGTCGCATCAATGCGATGTTGCAGGACTACGAATTGCAGCGCCGCCTGCATTCCGAACAGCTTCAGTTTGAACAAGCACAGACCCAGCAAGCTGCTGTACAAGTGCCAGGATATCAAACGTTAGGAACGCAATCGCAGTAATGAAGCAACTTTGGTGTGCCATGTCCCTTGTGGCTGGTAGCCTGTTCTTCTCCGCCAACGCCTCGGCTGATGTCTCGTCCGGGGCGTTGTTGCAGCAGATGAATCTGGCCAGCCAGTCTCTCAACTATGAGCTGTCGTTTGTCAGCATCAATAAGCAGGGCGTAGAGTCGCTACGCTATCGTCATGCGCGTCTGAATAATCAGGCTCTGGCGCAACTGCTGCAGCTGGACGGTCCACGCCGTGAAGTGGTTCAGCGTGGAAACGAAATCAGCTACTTCGAGCCAGGCCTCGATCCTTTCACGCTGAACGGCGACTACATCGTCGATTCATTGCCATCACTGGTGTATACCGATTTCAAACGCCTTGCGCCGTATTACGACTTTATTTCCGTCGGAAGGACGCGCATTGCTGACAGGCTGTGCGAGGTTATTCGGGTCGTCGCACGTGATGGCACGCGTTACAGCTACATTGTCTGGCTTGATTCGGAAACCAAGCTGCCAATGCGCGTTGATTTACTCGACCGTGATGGCGAAACGCTGGAGCAGTTCCGCGTTGTGGCGTTTAACGTCAACAACCAGGTAAGCAGCAATATGCAGAACCTGGCGACCGCCAGCCTGCCGCCGCTGTTATCTGTTCCACAAGGAGACAAAGCCAACTTTAACTGGGCGCCAGGCTGGTTGCCACAAGGTTTTGTTGAAGTGGCTGGCAGCCGCCGTAACTTGCCGACCATCAATGCCCCCGTTGAATCACGCCTTTATTCCGACGGTCTCTTTAGTTTCTCTGTGAACATCAACCCGGCAACGGCGACCAGCACAGAACAAATGCTGCGTACCGGCCGTAGAACGGTCAGCACATCAGTACGAGATAACGCGGAGATCACCATCGTTGGCGAATTGCCTCCTCAGACGGCGAAACGTGTTGCTGATAGCGTGAAGTTCAGGGCGGCGAAATGATCAAAGAATGGGCAACCGTGGTGTCCTGGCAGAACGGGCAGGCGAAAGTCAGCTGTGACGTGAAATCTTCTTGCAGCAGCTGTTCATCAAGAGCAGGCTGCGGCAGCCGGGTTCTTAACAAACTTGGGCCACAAACGGAACACACGATTGTGGTGCCCAGTGAGCAGCCGCTGGTGGTTGGGCAGAAGGTCGAGCTGGGTATCAGCGAGGGCAGTCTTTTAACTTCAGCGATGCTGGTGTACATGACTCCACTGTTTGGGCTGTTCGTCATCGCGGCACTGTTCCAGTTGCTGTTTGGCAGCGATTTAGCCGCTTTTGCTGGCGGCGTGCTCGGCGGCGTAGGTGGCTTTTTGGTGGCTCGCGGCTTGTCGCCAAAACTGGCTTCACGCGAAGCCTGGCAGCCGGTCATTTTAAGCGTCGGCCTGCCACCAGATTTACTGCGCGTAGACACAACCTCTTCTGAATTGAGCCAGTAATCGCGCTGGCTTTTATCTTTATTTACATCTCTTGCAGGATCTCCTCTCAACTAACCGCTAAGCTTGCCGGAAGAGCATTTCCTGGCGACGGAGATGTAGTGTAGAATGCGGCGTTTTCGAACGATCAAACGTCAGGCGCAGACCCGCGGCCTCCAGGAATTCGTAAGGCATAACTAACTCTAACTATGAAGAATATACGTAACTTTTCGATCATTGCTCACATCGACCACGGTAAGTCGACGTTATCTGACCGTATTATCCAGATTTGCGGCGGTCTCTCCGATCGTGAAATGGCTGCTCAGGTGCTTGATTCCATGGATCTGGAACGCGAACGTGGTATTACCATCAAAGCTCAGAGCGTGACCCTGGATTACAAAGCCACTGACGGTGAAACCTACCAGCTTAACTTTATCGACACCCCTGGCCACGTTGACTTCTCCTATGAAGTTTCCCGCTCTCTGGCCGCTTGCGAAGGCGCGCTGCTGGTGGTGGATGCCGGGCAGGGCGTAGAAGCTCAGACCCTCGCAAACTGCTACACCGCGATGGAAATGGATCTGGAAGTGGTGCCGGTTCTGAACAAAATCGACCTGCCAGCTGCAGATCCAGAGCGGGTAGCAGAAGAGATTGAAGATATCGTCGGTATCGACGCGACCGATGCAGTACGCTGCTCGGCAAAAACCGGCGTGGGCGTTCCGGATGTGTTAGAACGTCTGGTTCGTGATATTCCTCCGCCAGAAGGCGATCCGGAAGCACCGCTGCAGGCGCTGATCATCGACTCCTGGTTCGATAACTATCTGGGCGTTGTGTCGCTGGTGCGTATTAAAAACGGCACCATGCGCAAAGGCGACAAGATTAAAGTGATGAGCACCGGTCAGGTGTATAACGCTGACCGTCTGGGCATCTTCACCCCGAAACAGCTTGATCGCACCGAGCTGAAATGCGGCGAGGTAGGCTGGCTGGTTTGCGCCATCAAAGACATCCTCGGTGCACCGGTCGGCGATACGCTGACGCTGGCTCGTAATCCTGCAGATAAAGCCCTGCCAGGCTTTAAAAAAGTGAAGCCGCAGGTTTATGCCGGTCTGTTCCCGGTCAGCTCCGACGATTATGAAAACTTCCGTGATGCGCTGGGCAAACTGAGCCTCAACGATGCTTCTCTGTTCTATGAGCCAGAAAGTTCGACGGCGCTGGGCTTCGGCTTCCGCTGTGGCTTCCTCGGCTTGCTGCACATGGAAATCATTCAGGAACGTCTGGAACGTGAATACGATCTGGATCTGATTACCACTGCACCGACCGTAGTGTATGAAGTTGAAACCACGTCGAAAGAAGTCATCTACGTCGATAGCCCGTCTAAACTCCCGCCGCTGAACAACATTCATGAGCTGCGTGAGCCGATCGCCGAGTGTCACATGCTGCTGCCGCAGGAGTTCCTCGGTAACGTGATCACGCTGTGTATCGAAAAACGCGGCGTGCAGACCAACATGGTTTACCACGGTAACCAGGTGGCGCTGACTTACGAAATCCCAATGGCGGAAGTGGTGCTCGACTTCTTTGACCGTCTGAAGTCCACCTCTCGTGGTTATGCGTCGCTGGATTACAACTTCAAACGTTTCCAGGCTTCCAACATGGTGCGCGTAGACGTGCTGATCAACGGCGATCGTGTTGATGCGCTGGCGCTGATCACCCACAACGACAACGCGCCCTATCGCGGTCGTGAGCTGGTTGAGAAGATGAAAGAACTGATCCCGCGTCAGCAATTTGATATCGCGATTCAGGCGGCTATCGGTAACCACATTATTGCCCGCTCCACGGTGAAACAACTGCGTAAAAACGTTCTGGCGAAATGCTACGGCGGTGACGTCAGCCGTAAGAAAAAGCTGCTGCAGAAACAGAAAGATGGTAAGAAACGCATGAAGCAGGTGGGCAACGTTGAGCTGCCACAGGAAGCTTTCCTCGCCATTCTGCATGTCGGTAAAGACGGTAAATAACAATAAGGAGTTGGCATGGCGAACATGTTTGCCCTGATCCTGGTCATCGCGACCCTGGTGACAGGGATTTTATGGTGCCTGGATAAATTTATTTTCGCACCTAAACGCCGTGAACGTCAGGCCGCAGCGCAGGTTGCGGCAGGTGATACGCTGGATAAGAAGACCCTGAAGAAAGTTGGCCCGAAACCGGGCTGGCTGGAAACGGGGGCGTCTGTTTTCCCGGTGCTGGCTATTGTGCTGGTGGTACGCTCCTTTATTTATGAGCCCTTCCAGATCCCATCAGGTTCAATGATGCCAACGCTGCTGATCGGCGATTTTATTCTGGTCGAGAAATTCGCCTATGGAATTAAAGATCCGATTTATCAGAAGACCTTAATTGAAACCGGCCATCCAAAACGCGGCGACATTGTGGTGTTCAAATACCCGGAAGATCCGCGTCTTGATTACATCAAACGTGCTGTCGGTTTACCGGGTGATAAAGTCACTTACGATCCAGTTGCGAAAGAAGTCACCATTCAGCCAAACTGCAGTTCTGGTCAGGCTTGTGGCAACGCATTGCCAGTCACTTATTCCAACGTGGAAGCGAGCGATTTCGTGCAGACCTTTGCCCGTCGTAACGGTGGCGAAGCGACCAGCGGTTTCTGGCAATTGCCAAAAGGCGAGAGTAAAGACAACGGCGTGCGCCTGTCCGAACGTCAAGAGACGCTGGGCGACGTGACCCACCGCATACTGACTGTGCCTATCGCGCAAGATCAACTGGGTATGTATTACCATCAGCAGGGCCAGCAGCTCGCCACCTGGATTGTTCCGCCGGGCCATTACTTCATGATGGGTGATAACCGTGATAACAGCGCAGACAGCCGTTACTGGGGCTTTGTTCCGGAAGCGAATCTGGTCGGTAAAGCGGTAGGTATCTGGATGAGCTTTGAAAAACAGGAAGGCGAATGGCCGACCGGCGTACGTTTAAATCGTATCGGCGGCATCCACTAATTCTCCTTTATTCTTCGTGCTGTCATCGCCATGATGGCAGCACGAATTATTTCCCATTTAAATGCCCGTCAGCTAACGACATCTCCCGTCGTTGCGTATAGAATGTCCCCCCGAAGTTTTAGGTTGGTACCCGCAAGGGATCCACGGCACACGAAACCGCGTTGGCTGTTATCAGGTCGGTTTCGTGTGCTGAATTATTGACGCATTCATCTATTGGTAAAGCATGAACCCCATCGTAATTAATCGGCTTCAACGGAAGCTGGGCTACACTTTTCAACATCAGGATCTGTTGCAACAGGCGTTAACTCACCGCAGCGCAAGCAGCAAGCATAATGAACGCCTGGAATTTCTCGGTGACTCTATTTTAAGTTACGTGATTGCCAACGCGCTGTATCACCGTTTTCCGCGCGTTGACGAAGGCGACATGAGCCGTATGCGTGCCACGCTGGTACGCGGCAACACGCTGGCAGAAATCGCTCGCGAGTTTGAACTGGGCGAATGCCTGCGTCTCGGCCCGGGTGAGCTGAAAAGTGGCGGTTTTCGTCGTGAATCGATTCTCGCGGATACCGTTGAGGCCCTGATCGGCGGTGTTTTCCTCGACAGCGATATTCAGAACGTCGAGAAGCTGATTTTAAGCTGGTATCAAACTCGTCTGGATGAAATTAGCCCGGGCGATAAACAAAAAGATCCGAAAACGCGTTTGCAGGAATATTTACAGGGTCGTCATTTGCCTCTGCCTTCCTATCTGGTGGTGCAGGTGCGTGGCGAAGCCCACGATCAGGAATTTACTATCCACTGCCAGGTCAGTGGCCTGAGTGAACCGGTAGTTGGCACAGGTTCCAGCCGTCGCAAGGCGGAGCAGGCTGCCGCCGAACAGGCGCTGAAAAAACTGGAGCTGGAATGAGCGACGAAAAGAGTTACTGCGGATTTATTGCCATCGTTGGACGTCCCAACGTCGGCAAATCCACCCTGCTGAACAACCTGCTGGGTCAGAAGATTTCAATCACTTCCCGCAAAGCGCAGACCACGCGTCACCGCATTGTGGGTATTCACACTGAAGGGCCCTATCAGGCGATTTTCGTGGATACCCCGGGTCTGCACATGGAAGAAAAGCGCGCAATTAACCGCCTGATGAACAAAGCGGCGAGCAGCTCGATTGGCGACGTTGAACTGGTTATCTTCGTGGTAGAAGGCACCCGCTGGACAGCTGACGACGAAATGGTGCTGAACAAGCTCCGTGGCGGTCGTGCGCCGGTCATTCTGGCGGTGAACAAAGTCGATAACGTGCAGGAAAAAGCGGACCTGCTGCCGCATCTGCAATTCCTCGGCAGCCAGATGAACTTCCTGGATATCGTGCCGATCTCTGCGGAAACTGGCCTGAACGTGGACACGCTTGCAGGCATCGTGCGTAAGCACCTGCCGGAAGCGACACACCACTTCCCGGAAGATTACATCACCGATCGTTCTCAGCGCTTTATGGCCTCTGAGATCATCCGTGAAAAGCTGATGCGTTTCCTTGGCGCAGAACTGCCGTACTCGGTCACCGTTGAAATCGAACGTTTCCAGACCAACGAGCGTGGCGGATATGACATCAACGGTCTGATCCTGGTTGAGCGCGAAGGGCAGAAGAAGATGGTGATTGGCAACAAAGGTGCCAAAATCAAAACCATCGGTATCGAAGCCCGTAAAGACATGCAGGAAATGTTTGAAGCCCCGGTTCACCTGGAACTGTGGGTGAAAGTGAAATCCGGCTGGGCCGATGACGAGCGCGCCCTGCGCAGTCTCGGTTACGTCGACGACCTCTAAGTAAACTACTCTATGGCTTTCTGGTTGCAGGAAGGCGGCAAGACTGAGAATCCCCAGGAGCTTACTTTAGTAAGTGACTGGGGTGAACAGGTGCAGCCAACGCACCTGCAGCCTGAAAGACGACGAGTATGATGGAGGGCTGGCAGCGCGCTTTTGTCCTGCATAGTCGTCCCTGGAGCGAAACCAGCCTGATGCTGGACGTCTTCACGGAAGAGTCGGGTCGCGTGCGCCTTGTGGCGAAAGGCGCACGTTCCAAACGTTCAAATCTCAAAGGTGCGCTTCAGCCCTTTACTCCCTTACTGGTCCGTTTTGGTGGCCGTGGCGACGTCAAAACGCTGCGCAGTGCCGAAGCCGTCTCGCTGGCTCTACCGTTAAGCGGTATTGCGCTCTACAGCGGCTTGTACGTCAACGAACTCCTTTCTCGCGTGCTGGAAAACGAAACCCGTTTTTCTGAACTCTTTTTCGATTATCTGCACTGCCTCCAGGCGCTGGCTGGCGTGACGGGCACACCGGAGCCCGCGCTGCGCCGCTTTGAGCTGGCGCTGCTTGCACATCTGGGTTATGGCGTGGACTTCCTGCACTGTGCGGGCAGCGGCGAGCCGGTCGAAGACACCATGACCTACCGTTATCGTGAAGAAAAAGGGTTTATCGCAAGCGTAGTGATTGATAACAACACTTTTACCGGGCACCATTTGAAAGCGCTCGCCAGCCGTGAGTTTCGGGATGTCGATGCGCTACGGGCGGCAAAGCGCTTCACCCGAATGGCGCTCAAGCCCTATCTGGGCGGGAAGCCGCTGAAGAGCCGGGAGCTGTTTCGGCAGTTTGTGCCGAAGCGTACATAAGTTTAGTTCCCCTCTCCCCAACCCTCTCCCCGAGGGAGAGGGGGAAGTCAGAAGCACCGTTAAGTTCCCTCTCCCTTTGGGAGAGGGCCAGGGAGAGGGGATTCTACGATCTAAAATCAATAACGAGGATTGTCATGGCTGAATTACTGTTAGGCGTCAACATTGACCACATCGCCACACTGCGCAATGCACGCGGTACTGCCTATCCTGATCCGGTTCAGGCGGCGTTTATCGCTGAACAGGCAGGTGCAGACGGGATAACCGTTCATCTGCGTGAAGACCGTCGTCATATTACTGATCGCGATGTACGTATTCTGCGCCAGACCCTCGATACTCGCATGAACCTGGAAATGGCGGTCACGGAAGAGATGCTGACCATCGCCTGTGACACTAAACCTCATTTCTGCTGCCTGGTGCCGGAGAAGCGTCAGGAAGTGACCACCGAAGGCGGGCTGGATGTTGCCGGTCAGCTCGACAAAATGCGCGATGCTTGTAAGCGTCTGGCTGATGCCGGGATCCTGGTTTCACTGTTCATTGACGCCGATCGCGAGCAGATCAAAGCTGCCGCTGACGTAGGTGCGCCGTATATCGAAATTCACACCGGTTGCTATGCCGATGCAGAAAGTGAAGCGGAGCAGGCCAAAGAGCTGGAGCGTATTGCTCAGGCGGCGAAATACGCGGCAAGCCTCGGCCTGAAAGTCAACGCCGGTCACGGCCTGACCTATCACAACGTAAAGGCGATTGCAGCGCTGCCAGAAATGCATGAACTCAACATCGGCCACGCCATTATTGGCCGCGCGGTGATGAGTGGGCTGAAAGAGGCCGTGGCAGAAATGAAACGTCTGATGCTGGAAGCGCGTCAGTAATGGCTATCGTGGGCATTGGCACCGACATCGTGGAAATTGCCCGCATCGAGGCAGTGATCGCCCGTAGCGGCGATCGCCTTGCGCGGCGCGTGCTCAGCGATAACGAATGGAAAACCTGGGAAATGCATCAACAGCCGGTGCGTTTTCTGGCTAAACGTTTTGCGGTGAAAGAGGCGGCGTCAAAGGCACTGGGTACGGGTATTCGTAACGGCCTGGCGTTTGAACAGTTTGAAGTTTACAACGACGAATTGGGCAAACCGAAGCTGCGGCTTTGGGGCGCGGCGGCAGAGCTTGCCGAAACGCTAGGCGTAGCGCATATACATGTGACGCTCGCTGATGAACGTCATTACGCCTGCGCAACGGTGATAATGGAAAGTTAGATTTTGTCCGCGTGGTGCAGCTGAACAAATTTGTCCCACAGCTGCTCTTCGCTTTCCAGATGTGTCGGGTTTTTAATAATGGTATTGGGGATCGGGCACACTTTCTGGCAGGTCGGCGTTTCGTAATGGCCGACACACTCCGTACAGCGATCGCTGTTAATCTCATAAATGCTGTCGCCCATCGAAATGGCCTCGTTCGGACACTCCGGTTCGCACATATCGCAATTGATGCATTTTTTGGTGATTAACAGCGCCATCAGGAAATTCTCAGAAACAACACAAACAGGGCGGGCATTATACGCTCATTTCCTGTTCAAACCAGTTTTTTCACCAATGCTTCGCTGTGACGGATACGTTCCGGGGCATGTTCCAAATCCTGCTGGACCAATCCCATAAACAGTAAATCAGTCAACATCATCTGGGCGCTGGTGGATGAAATAGCCGCGCTTCGGGTCGCCTGTTCTTCCGCGATGGTATACAGGCAGTGGCTGGCGCGTTGCTGCAATGCGTTTGGAGAGAATCCGGTGATCGCAATGATCTTTCCCCCCACTCGCAGGGTTTCGTCCGCTGCCATGTTAATTTCCCGGCGTTCACCGGAATAAGAAATAGCGAGCAGCAAATCCTCTGTTGTCATGGCCTGAACCGTCGCCAGCAGCGCATGCATATCCTGTTCGGCAACGGCGTTAAACCCTATCTTCATCAGCTTCCAGCTAAAGTTCTGCGCCACCAGGCCAGAGGCACCGATGCCGGTCACCACAATGCGGCGAGCGCTTCGTAGCAGCGAAACGGCTTCCAGCAGTTTGTCCTCGGTATTCACGTCCAGCGAAGCATGCATCGCCGCCACGTTATCCTTAATCAGCTTCTCGCCCACCAGACGCAAAGGGTCGTCGCCGCGGATCTGATTGTGTACCGGCACAGAATGAGGGTCAGGATTACTCGCCAGCGCTTCGCTTAGCGCCAGTTTTAACGCCGGAAACCCTTTGAATCCCATCTTCTGGGCGAATTTCACCACGCTCGACTGGCTAACGCCTGAGAGGGCAGCCAATTGCTGCGAGCTGAGATAGCGCGCTTCATTGGGCTGCGCCAGAATAAAATCAGCCAGCTTTTTATCGCTTTGCGCAAGCCCAGGGTAACGCTGACGGATGCGAATCAAACAGTTCATTGGCTCTCCAGCAGGCCTGTTGTGGCCGCTTGTGCGAATTTTGTCTTGAGTATAGGGGATTGTGGTTAACCGCAATGCGCTGACGCAGCTCGTGTTGCCATATTGTTAACCGATTCATCATGCTAATCAAAAGGATACGCTCTCCGACGGCAGAGTGAAAGGCGCAGGGCTTTTCGTTTTTGGAAATGTCAGGGTCAGGCTGTTAGGCTATCTGACAGGAGTGGCATTTGCGCGCTCACCATTTTGAGGAGAGAGGTTTGGTCAGAAATTCGCGTCGGGTCGTTTTTTTCGATCTTGATGGCACCCTGCATCAGCAGGACATGTTCGGCAGTTTTATTCGTTTTCTGCTGCGCCACAATCCGTTAAACGCACTGCTGGTGCTCATCGTCCTGCCGGTGGTGGTGGGGGCGCTGTTGGTCAAGGGCAGGGCCGCACGCTGGCCGATGAGCCTGTTGCTGTGGGGGGGCACTTTTGGTCACAGTGAAGCACGGCTTAACGCTCTTCAGGCGAAATTTGTGGTGTGGTTCCGTGAGCACGTCACTGTTTTTCCTGTGGTTCACGAGCGTCTGACCGGGTATCTGACCAGTTCCGATGCCGACGTCTGGCTGATTACCGGCTCGCCAAAGCCGCTGGTTGAACAGGTTTATTTCGATACGCCCTGGCTGCCACGAGTGAATCTGATTGCCAGCCTGATGGAACGCCGCTACGGCGGTTGGGTGCTGACGCTGCGCTGTCTTGGGCATGAAAAAGTCGCCCAGCTCGAACAGAACATTGGCACGCCACTACGCCTGTACAGTGGCTACAGCGACAGCAATCAGGACAACCCGCTGCTCTATTTCTGCGAGCACAGATGGCGAGTGACGCCAGAGGGGCGTTTGCAGCAACTTGAATAGTGCAAACCCCTGGCGCTGTGTATAATGCGCCGCTTTTCAAACGGAGTAGCCACCTTGTCCGACACTGAATTTACCCATAATGACTGGATGCGCCATGCGCTGACGTTGGCCCAACGTGCCTGGGATGAAGGGGAAGTGCCGGTTGGCGCTGTGCTGGTACACAACAATAAAGTGATAGGTGAAGGCTGGAATCGCCCGATTGGCCGTCACGATCCTACCGCTCACGCTGAAATTATGGCCCTGCGTCAGGGGGGCCTGGTGCTGCAAAATTACCGTCTGATTGACGCAACGCTTTATGTGACGCTTGAACCTTGCGTGATGTGTGCCGGGGCGATGGTTCACAGCCGTATTGGTCGTTTAGTGTTTGGGGCGCGTGATGCGAAGACGGGGGCTGCGGGGTCGCTTATCGATGTGCTGCATCATCCCGGCATGAACCACCGTGTGGAAATCACCGAAGGCGTGCTCGCAGAGCAGTGTTCATCCATGTTGAGTGATTTCTTCCGTCAGCGTCGCGAACAGAAAAAAGCCCTCAAACGCAGCCAGTCCTCTTAGCGCTGAGTCAGGCCAACCAGCATTTTGTTATGCTTCACTTCAATCTGACCATTGCGCTGGTCCGGTTGAAGTGAAATGAAAGGCAAAATGCCGAGGCTGGTGTGATTCAGCTCATCAGGATGAACGGCGGGGTAGTCCTGTGCAAACTCCAGTGCCTGCGCCGTTTTCTTCTCTTTCTCCAGCAGATACCCCACCAGGCTTATTTGATACTTACGAATGTTTTCCACATAAGCATAAGCCTCGTGCCCGCGTGCATAGCCGTACGTCAGGCGGCTGTAATAAGGCTTCTGGCTGAGTAACGGCAAGCGTTGCTTCACATCGGCCCAACTGTCCGGATTGCCTTTTTGTTTTGCCGTTAACGCTCGCGCATCCAGCATATGTGCGTAACCCATGTTATAGGCCGCCAGCGCAAACCAGATGCGTT
Source organism: Pantoea sp. sgz302252 (assembly GCF_047713085.1). Taxonomy (NCBI): domain Bacteria; kingdom Pseudomonadati; phylum Pseudomonadota; class Gammaproteobacteria; order Enterobacterales; family Erwiniaceae; genus Pantoea; species Pantoea sp. sgz302252. The sequence continues at coordinate 10,125 of NZ_JBLFJW010000040.1, read as the reverse complement.
CATCTTTCGGTACCGTGTCCGGCACTTTTTCCATCATGTCTTGCAGATAACGCATCCCGCCGCTAATGCTTTGTTCCGCATCGGTTCTGTCCGTCAGCCCCAGGCTTTGCGCGGTGTTTTTGGTCAGCATCATAATGCCGCGCACGCCTGTCGGTGATGTTGCCTGCGGGTCCCAGTGCGATTCCTGCCAGGCGATGGCTGCCAGCAGGCGCCAGTCTATTTCCTGAGCGTATTTCTGGAATAACGGCTGAACATCGGGCAGGACGTTATCGACCGCACGCAGGAAAGTGCGCGTATCGAAATAATCGAAATCATCGCCGTGACCGAGGTACTTTTCTTCCAGGCGCGCCAGCGTGCCGTCTTCATTAATGTTATTGAAGAAGTCGAGCATCGCCGCAGGCAGGGTGTTGTCGCTATCTTTCAGGCTAAACCAGGTGACGGGTTGTTCGTCGGTAATATCCAGCGCTACGGCCAGTTCCGGGTGAACGCGCTGGAACAGGCTAATCGCAACGGAATCAGCGATGGTGTAATCGAGCTTCCCGTCAATCACGTCGTTCATCAGTTCCGTGCTGCCGCGTTTGTCATCGACTGTCCAGCCGAGGTCAGGGTACTTTTTCGCTTTCAGCGCTTGCAGGTCGATAATGGCGACGTGACCTGGGGCGATAGTCAGTTGTTGAGCCGTGATATCCGCCAGTGTGCGTGGGCGCAAATTGCCTTTGCGATAGACCAACTGCTGGGAAACAGAATAGTAGGCAGGACCTGCCTGATAGTCTTTCACGCGCTCGCTGTTGTACACCAGCCCGGCGGCCAGCATATCGGCATCGTCATTATCGAGATCGTCAAACAGCTGGCTGATATTCTGGCGTACGGTGACTTTGAGCTTAACGCCCAGATAGTCGGCAAACTGCTGGGCCATCTCGTAGTCCAGACCGTAGTCTTTCTCATTGATGCTGGCGAAGGTCAGAGGGGAAAGAATGGTACTGACGCGCAGCTCACCGCGAGCCTGAATGGCCGCGATGCGGTTCTCTGGCTTACTGAACCAGGGAACAGAAGGCCAAAGCGCCGCTGCCAGTAGCAGGGTGACAATGCCGATAAACAGATAATTAATCTTTAATTTTTTCAATTAGTTAATTCTCTGTGATGAGAGCAATCTCAGGCAATAGTTACCATGTTAACGTTTAGGGGCACGACAGAATGAGCGGCATTTTGCGTAACAATGCGGCAGTTGGCAACCTCTTCGTCGTCTTTGTCGCACCTGGTGATAAAAACGGGGCGGTCATTTTATTTCTACGCAAACGGTTACGTCGCCGCCCAGGATGCTCTATAATGGCGCCCGTTTTCCGCCATTGCGCACACTGAAACCCAGAAGACGAGAGACTTATGATGGAAATTCTGCGTGGTTCGCCTGCACTGTCTGCATTTCGTATTACCAAACTGCTGGCACGCTTTCAGGCAGCCAACCTTCCGGTCAGCAATATTTACGCCGAGTACGTGCATTTTGCCGAACTGAGCGCACCGCTCTCAGAAGAGGAACACACCCGCCTGGCAAGATTGCTGCAGTATGGTCCAAGCCTCAGCAGCCATACTCCCGCCGGAAAGCTCCTGCTCGTCACCCCCCGCCCTGGCACCATTTCTCCCTGGTCTTCAAAAGCAACCGACATCGCCCACAACTGCGGCCTGGCCCAGATTGTTCGCCTTGAGCGCGGTGTCGCGTATTACGTGGATGCCTCAACACTGAGCGAAACACAGTGGGCTACCGTGGCCGCTGAGTTGCACGACAGGATGATGGAAACCGTCTTCGGGGCACTGGAAGACGCGGAAAATCTGTTTGCTCATCACCAGCCTGCGCCGGTGTCCAGCGTCGATGTGCTGGGGCAGGGGCGTCAGGCTCTGGTCGAAGCCAACCTGCGTCTGGGTCTGGCGCTGGCAGAAGATGAAATCGACTATCTGCACGAAGCGTTCAACACCCTGAACCGCAACCCGAACGACATCGAGCTCTACATGTTCGCTCAGGCGAACTCAGAACACTGTCGCCACAAGATTTTTAACGCCGACTGGGTCATCGACGGCGAACAGCAGCCGAAGTCGCTGTTCAGGATGATCAAGAACACCTTCGAGACCACGCCGGATCACGTCCTGTCTGCTTATAAAGACAACGCGGCAGTGATGGAAGGCTCTGACGTCGGGCGTTTCTACGCGGATCGCGACGGCCTGCGCTATGACTTCCACCAGGAACCCACACACATCCTGATGAAAGTGGAAACCCACAACCACCCAACCGCCATTTCCCCGTGGCCGGGCGCGGCGACCGGCTCCGGTGGCGAAATTCGTGATGAAGGCGCAACCGGGCGTGGCGCTAAGCCAAAAGCGGGTCTGGTTGGGTTCTCTGTCTCGAACCTGCGCATTCCAGGCTTTGAGCAGCCGTGGGAAGAAGATTTCGGCAAGCCGGATCGTATTGTCACTGCCCTGGACATCATGACCGATGGCCCACTGGGTGGCGCGGCGTTTAACAACGAATTTGGCCGCCCGGCGCTGAACGGCTACTTCCGTACTTACGAAGAGAAGGTCAACAGCCACAACGGCGAAGAGCTGCGCGGCTACCACAAGCCGATCATGCTGGCAGGCGGGATCGGCAACATTCGCGCCGATCACGTGCAGAAAGGCGAGATCAACGTCGGCGCGAAGCTGATCGTCCTCGGTGGTCCGGCAATGAACATTGGGCTGGGCGGTGGAGCGGCGTCTTCCATGGCTTCCGGTCAGTCTGATGCGGATCTCGATTTCGCTTCCGTGCAGCGCGATAACCCAGAAATGGAGCGTCGCTGTCAGGAAGTGATCGACCGCTGCTGGCAGATGGGTGAAGCGAACCCGATTCTGTTTATCCACGACGTGGGCGCGGGTGGCCTGTCTAACGCCATGCCAGAGCTGGTGAGCGACGGCGGGCGCGGCGGCAAATTCGAACTACGCGATATCCTCAGCGATGAGCCAGGCATGAGCCCGCTGGAAATCTGGTGTAACGAATCTCAGGAACGTTACGTGCTGGCGGTGGCAGCGGAACAGTTACCGCTGTTTGACGAGCTGTGCTGTCGTGAGCGCGCGCCGTATGCGGTTATCGGTGAAGCCACCGAAGAGATGCACCTGAGCCTCAACGATACGCATTTCGACAACCAGCCTATCGACCTGCCGCTGGACGTTCTGCTTGGCAAAACGCCGAAAATGACTCGCGATGTGGAAACCCTGTCCGCGAACGGTGAAGCACTGGACCGCCAGGGCATCACGCTTGCCGATGCGGTGAGGCGTGTTCTGCATCTGCCAACGGTAGCGGAAAAAACGTTCCTCGTGACCATTGGTGACCGCAGCGTCACTGGCATGGTGGCTCGCGATCAGATGGTTGGCCCGTGGCAGATTCCGGTCGCTAACTGCGCGGTGACCACCGCCAGCCTCGATAGCTATTACGGCGAAGCGATGGCGATGGGTGAGCGCGCTCCGGTTGCTCTGCTCGATTTCGCGGCATCCGCTCGTCTGGCCGTGGGTGAAGCGCTGACCAACATTGCAGGTACCCAGATTGGCGACCTGAAGCGCATCAAGCTGTCGGCAAACTGGATGGCCGCAGCCGGGCATCCGGGTGAAGACGCGGGTCTCTACGCTGCTGTTAAAGCAGTGGGCGAAGAATTGTGCCCGGCACTGGGTCTGACCATTCCGGTCGGCAAAGACTCCATGTCGATGAAAACCCGTTGGCAGGAAGGCAGTGAGCAGCGTGAGATGACATCGCCATTGTCACTGGTCATTTCCGCCTTCGGACGTGTTGAAGATGTGCGTCGCACCGTGACGCCAGAGCTCTCCACTGAAGACAACGCGCTGTTGCTTATCGATCTCGGCAAAGGCCATAACGCACTGGGCGCAACGGCACTGGCTCAGGTTTATCGCCAGTTAGGGGATAAAACCGCGGACGTTCGCAGCGTCGAACAGCTGAAAGGCTTCTGGGACGCCATGCAGGTGCTGGTGGCAGAACGTAAACTGCTGGCCTGGCACGACCGCTCAGACGGCGGTCTGCTGGTCACGCTGGCTGAAATGGCCTTTACCGGTCACTGCGGCGTGAATGTGGATATCGCCGCGCTGGGTGAAGATCGCCTGGCCGCGCTGTTTAACGAAGAGCTCGGCGGTGTGATTCAGGTTCGTGCCGAAGATCGTGCGCTCGTTGAAGGCATTTTCGCTTCCCACGGTTTGGCGGATTGCGTGCACTACCTGGGTCAGGCCGAGAAAGGCGATCGCTTTGTGATCACCGCGAACGGCCATCCGGTGTACAGCGAAAGCCGCACCACGCTGCGTATGTGGTGGGCGGAAACGACCTGGCAGATGCAACGCCTGCGTGACAACCCGGAGTGTGCCGATCAAGAGCACGAAGCTAAGCGTAACGACAACGATCCGGGCCTCAATGTGAAGCTTTCCTTCGACATCAACGAAGATGTGGCTGCGCCGTATATTGCCAAAGGCGCACGTCCGAGAGTGGCTGTCCTGCGTGAGCAGGGTGTGAACTCTCATGTTGAAATGGCAGCGGCGTTCCATCGCGCGGGCTTTGATGCTATCGACGTTCACATGAGCGACCTGCTGGCGGGCCGCACCGGTCTGGAAGATTTCCAGGCGCTGGTGGCGTGTGGCGGCTTCTCTTACGGCGACGTGCTGGGTGCGGGTGAAGGCTGGGCGAAGTCCATCCTGTTCAACAACCGCGTGCGCGATGAGTTCGAAACCTTTTTCCATCGCCCACAGACCCTGGCGCTGGGCGTGTGTAACGGCTGTCAGATGATGTCCAACCTGCGCGAACTGATCCCGGGCAGCAGCCTGTGGCCGCGCTTTGTGCGTAACCACTCTGACCGTTTTGAAGCTCGCTTCAGTCTGGTAGAAGTCACTCAGAGCCCGTCACTGCTGTTGCAGGGGATGGTGGGTTCGCAGATGCCTATTGCGGTGTCTCACGGTGAAGGGCATGTGGAAGTTCGCGATGCGGCACATCTGGCACAGCTTGAAAGCAAAGGGCTGGTGGCACTGCGCTTCGTCGATAACTTCGGCAATGTGACAGAAAACTACCCCGCGAACCCGAACGGTTCCCCGAACGGTATCACGGCAGTGACCAGCGAAAGCGGTCGCGTGACCATTATGATGCCGCACCCGGAGCGCGTGTTCCGCACCGTGGCCAACTCGTGGCACCCGGAAAACTGGGGCGAAGACAGTCCATGGATGCGTATTTTCCGCAATGCCCGTAAACAGTTGGGTTAATGCTTCCCACTGCTACTTTGAGCCGCCCTCCTTGACGGAGGGCTTAAATTGCTGACAAGAAGGAAAAAGCGTGTTTTTTTCCTTCTTTGTGGTGAGCAGCCGAAAATCAATGCATTGATTTTCCTTATTTTTTGTTCTGCTACCCATGACAAAACGGTATTCGTTAGAGGTTTGTCATCAGTCTCGGCCCTCCTTGACGGAGGGCTTTTGTTTTTATTAAGTCCTGATGGGGACTTCTTCTCATTGTCAGCCCGTGACGTTCGTCACAACATAAAACCGATGAGCCGCTAACCTCACTCCCACTTTCCCCGCAACAGGAGGTTGCTGTGTCACAGCAAGGACTGCGCTTTACGCTCGAAGTCGAGGGCCAGAAACCGTGGGCCTTCGCGGTGGTCAGTTTTTCATTATCCCGCCATTTTTCCGTGCCTTACGTTCTGGATGTTGACGTCGCCAGCAAAGAATTTGACTTCACCGCGCAGGCGCTTCTGGAAAAAGAGGCCACCTTCACCGTCTGGCAGGGCGAAGAAAAAGGGCATCAGGTTGGCGGTTTTGTTGCACTTTTCACCCTCAAAGAGAGTAATGAATGGCAGCAGCAGTACAGCCTGCGCATTCATCCTCCCCTCTGGCGGGCTGGTCTGCGGCAAAACTTCCGCATTTTTCAGCAACAGGACATTCAGGCTATTTCCGCCCTGTTGCTGCACGAAAATGGCGTCACCGACTGGCAGCCCGCGTTTTATGAAGCCCATCCTGCACGGGAATTTTGCGTTCAGTACGGCGAAACGGACCTCGATTTCTTGACCCGTCTGTGGGCTGAAGAGGGTATTTTCTTCTTTGACCAGACGGTAAACGGCAAAAACCAACTGACGCTGACTGACAATGTGTTTGCCGTGCCGGAAGTGGACGCCATCCCTTTCAATCCCAACAGCGCCGCGACCCCCGCAGCCTGCATCAGTGAATTTCACTACCAGGCGAAAATCCGGCCCTCTTCCGTCGTGACAAAAGACTACACCTTCGAATACCCCAACTGGTTCGCCTCGTATGAACAGCACGGTGACCCGCTGAACGGCCAGCGCTGGCAGTACGAAGTCTTTGATTATCCGGGCCGCTTTAAGGATGAACAGCATGGTCGGGATTTTGCCCGCTACCAGATGGAGGGCTGGCGCAGCAATGCGGAAACCGCTGTTTGCACCAGTAACTCGCCGGAGCTATTTCCGGGCACGCGTTTCAGCCTGAGCGGACACCCAACGAATACCATGAACCGGGAGTGGCAGGTGGTCAGAAACGAGCTGCGCGGCAGACAGCCGCAGGCACTGCACGGCAGCAGCGGTCAGGGGACGACGCTGGAAAACCGGTTTGAGGTTATCCCGACAGACCGTACCTGGCGAATGCCGCCGCCGGAAAAACCACGGGTTGACGGGCCGCAAAGCGCCATTGTCACCGGGCCTGAAGGCGAGGAAATCTTCTGCGACGAGCACGGCCGGGTACGGGTGAAATTTCACTGGGACCGCTATCACCGCAACGATGAGAACAGCTCTTGCTGGGTTCGGGTCTCGCAGGCCTGGGCCGGAGCAGGCTTTGGCAATCTGGCTATTCCGCGCGTGGGTCAGGAAGTGATTGTGGATTTCCTCAACGGCGACCCGGACCAGCCCATCATCATGGGGAGGACGTACCATAACTTCAATCGCTCGCCGGGTAATTTGCCGGGGACAAAGACGCAGATGACCCTCCGTTCCAAAACGTACAAAGGCAGCGGGTTTAACGAACTGAGATTCGACGACGCGACCGGCAAAGAGCAGGTCTACATCCATGCGCAGAAAAACATGGATACCGAAGTGCTGAACAACCGCACTACTGATGTAAAAGTGGACCACACCGAGAGCATCGGCCACGACCAGACAATTACCGTGGCGCACGACCGGAATATCACTGTAAAGAATGACCAGACCCAGCGAATCAGACATGACCGGATGGCAAGCATCAGCCACGATGACGGGCTGTACGTGGCAAACGATCGCAAAATCACCGTCGAGGGCATCCAGCACCACAAAACCACGGGCGACCACATCAGCCTGGTGGAAGGGAAATACAGCCTGCAGGTGGAAGATGACCTGGCGCAGAAAGTCAGTGGCTCACTGGGAATAAAAGTGCAGGGCGATATCGTGCTGGAAAGCAGCGGAAGTATCAGCCTGAAAGCAGGGAGTTCATTCGTGGTAATCAGCCAGGCCGGCGTGGATATTATGGGGCCGATTATCAGGCTTAATAGCGGCGGGAATCCGGGGAGTGCGGTTGAGACGTTGCGGCCAGCGATGATAAATGCTCTGGTGGATGATGATAATCGGACTGGTGATTCGCAGGGCGGGGCGGGTCCGGATAGTGGTAGCGATTCCGGGGGAAGTGATAGTTCAGACGATCTGGATGATTCAGATGACGAAGATGATGGCCCCTACAAAGCGGTATTTAATTTCTATAACACTGACGGTGTTCCTTACGCCAATATGAAGTATATCGCTTATTTTTCCGATAAAACCCAAAAGGAAGGAATAACCGATGCTCAGGGGCGTACTGAGATATTTGAACGAGATGATGACAGTGAAATTGAAGTAAAACTCTTCAGCCGGGATTTTGATAGTTTTTGGGGAGGTGAAAAATGAGCGACGTCACTAAAGGCAAACCAGCGAAGAAATTAAAAATAATTAATCAGTGCAAGATAAATGATTTCCGCGCGATGATGGAGGAAGCACTAGCGGCGATGGATAGAGTACTGGCGCAAAGAACCAAAGATCTTGAGGTCTGGGGAGAGAAAGAGCAGACAGAGTTTTACCGGATATTTGGATCGAAAGGTGATCGAATTATTGAGGTCGAGATGTCCTTAAGAGGTGATGGTCATAAGGTTAAAATGACAGCCAGAGAAGTGATGCAGAATTGTATCAGAAGGCTTAAATGGATAAAGGGACAGATGACATTGGATGATTATATTAACGAAATATACGATCCGGATAATCCCGATGATCCCACAAATAGCGCTATTCGTCCCAAGTCTGGGATGCCGAAGACGTTTTCTGCATATGTTAATGAGCAGAAGCAAGATGATTACAAAGTCCATATTGGCATTAATTTCACGGGACGCGTAGAGGGTGGGAATACGAGAGTATGCGCCACAGTTATGGGTTCTGATTCCCGGGTGACGACGCTGTGCCACGAGATGAGCCATTTCGTTAAAATATTTGCTGATCCTGAGCATGGGGGGATGGGGACATCAGATTATGATGTTAAGGGTAGAAAACCAGCATCTGGCCAAAAAGACAAAGATACCATTCTGCAGCATCAATCTGGTGCGAATGATATGGTTATCAGAAATGATTATAATGTTTTCGATAATGCTTATAACATTGAAAAATATTTTGAGATAACATTGTGAATCAATATATGAATTTTCTTATTAGGTTGTAGCGATAGAATAGATTCATAGGGATTAAGGTTTGTATATGGGAAATAGACTTGCGGCATGTGTTGTTAACATTATTTTTATGGTTTCGATAGTATTTTCAGTGGAATTGTTCGCTAGTGAACTAACTTTGCTAAAGTATAATTATGGCAGAAGGGAATTATTGTTGGATTCGACATTTAAACCTGGGTACATATACCCATTAGAAGAGAGGAGGGATGGGAGCGAATTTGTAGGTTGGTATTTATCAACGTCAAATTCAGAAAATACAAGGATAAAAAAAGAACACTTTATATCTATAGATCTTTCAATAAAAAAAGAACAAAATAATATAGTCGCGATAACTAATATTCAGAATAGCGGTAGAGATTCTTTTTTTATAACAAATACCTCCTTTCCGCATGAAGACATTAACCCAGATGGTTCAAAGACCTCGACGCTGTTTTGGTCGAGTGTGTTAATTACGACAGATAATATAATGCTTAAATATTTAGGTGGATCACCCAACTTTGGAGGCCTTTCTCTTGATCGGGACGATTGGACTGAGATAAAGCCAAATAAGATGCTATCATTTGTAACAGTACTTAACGACAATTTTGAGTTCCTTATTGACAAAAGACGTTATGATATAGTGACCTCAGACTATTGGATGGTGAAAGAGAATTGGTTTATCCAACGTTCAATTAACGATTTGATTTTTTCTATATTAAATATGGATGCGGCTAAAGTATGTCCATTAACTCGGGATGTATTTTATATCTACAAAACTGAACGTCTCTGTGGAACCTATTTTGATGATTACGCTGGCATCCAGTCTATGTTGAATTATGCCGGAATTACTGGTGAAAATCACGACAATGAAATATCTATCCGTTCTGAACCTGTAACGATTGAAATTGATGGTAGTAAAATCAAATCTCTTTACGATAAATATCCGTATAAGAGTCAATAACACATTGTTTCCACAAAAAGGAAAACCACCATGCCAATAGCCGCCAAAGTAGGTGACAAAGGAACACAGCACGACGGGTACTATGAAACCGCGATAACGGCCGGTGCACCGACTGTGCTGGTCGATGGGCTGCCAGCTGCTCGCTTAGGCGATCCCCTTACGCCACATAGTAAGCCTGAGCATCCGCCACACCCGCGCAAGATAGCCTCCGGCTCTGCAACCGTTTTTATTGAAGGATTGCCTGCGGCGCGGGCGGGGGATGCCGTCGATTGTGGTGGCAATATTGTGAGCGTTGGAACCGTCATCATCGGTTAGCGTGCGGCCCCGCTGTCGGGAGCGGGAAGATGAGGAGTGATACCCAGCAACATCGGTGTCTGAAAAAGGCGACAGGGCTAATTTCGAATGTCGCCAATTGGCGACGCATAATCATTTGAATATAAAGACAATAATTTTTACCGCT